>CAIYET010000983.1 GCA_903925285.1 Candidatus Hydrogenedentota bacterium
GCCAGCCCCCTCCTCGAAGGTGTCCCAGTCCGACTTGTAGAGCATGGTCAGGTTCGGCACGTCGGGATTGGCGTGAAAGAAGGCGAACGACTCGTCAATCAGCCGCAGAAAGTCAACCTCGCCTGCGCCGGTGCAGAACCGGCCGTCGTAGCGGCTCAATGAAGTTTCCTCCGGAAACCAGCCCGTCAGGAATTGCTCCGGCGTTCCGTCGAATTCGGCCTCCGCGAGAAACTCGACGCCTTGCTGATTGCCCCAGGAGTAGTTGATGATGAGCCGGCCTTGGTACTCGCAGAAATCGATGTCCGAGTTGTTTAGGTCCTGCGCCTTGGCCACTTTGGAGCGATCGGCCTCCGTCAGTTTCTGGTTCAAGACAAGGTGATCTTCGGGCGAAGCAGCCAACACGGGATTCAAGGGGCTGGGCTCCCACCGAATCAAGTCGCGTGACCGGGTGATATACTGCTCGTAGCCGCGTGGTTTCCCGGCTTCGAGGTAAAAGAGATAGAACCACCCTTGATGCCAGCGCAGGCAATGGGGCGCGTTGTATCGCCCGAGGTTGTGTCGTTGCTCATTGGGCAACATCGTCCAACTGAGGAGGTCTTTCGACTCGAGGAACTGAGCGTGGAAGCCGTTCTCGTTTTGTTCGTACGACATCACGAAGCGGTCGTCCGCCTTGCACAGCGACGTGTTGCAGAATGGCTTTCCTTGAGGATGCTTGAAGATGATCCGCTCGCTCCAGTTCGTCAGGTCCTTCGAGGTGAACAACGTCAGCGTATCCCCAGTCCACTCCTGGGTTTCCTTGGTGGCCGCGACATACACGGTATCGCCCTCGGCGTAGGCGCACGGGAATCGGTGCTTGGCGCCGAAGCGCGAAATCTCCTGACCCGCGTCGCGGTCCATGATTCGCAGGACGCTGCCGTTGCGGAACCATTCCAGCCGGTAAACCTTAGCCTTGAACACGAACGGCGTGGACTCGCAAAGATCGAGGCCGAGCGTCCCCTTCTTGATGATGATCGGAGGCTTCGGCCGGGCGGGTTCGGCCGCGACCGTCTGGGAAAGACTCGCGGCCACTTCGATCGCCATGATGGCGAGCGCATACGCTAGGGTTTTGAGACTCATAGGATTTCTTTTTTCGACTCGGTTCATGATTGTGGTGTGATTGGGTAAAGGAAACATCAAGCCAACCGTCGTTGCTCGCGAAAGCGTCCTACAATCCATCATGATTGAACATACCGCAGGGGTGGTTCATCCAGCCTGTTGGCGGCGTGAAATGGAATTGCGGGCGGTACTTTTCGGAGTCGCTCGGGAGAGCGGACGGCGGCGCCGTATCGGCGGTGGCCGTGATGGCCATCGGCATCATACCGGATGACAGAGCCGCAGCCGACAAGCCGGCGATGGCGATGAAGTCGCGTCGGTTCACCGAGACGCGGTAACCGCAGGGATATTCGGGCGTAGGGGAGGTGTGTTCATCGGTCATATTCATTATTGATTAGGCCTTGTTCCGCCCCCTCGAACCATCTCGGTAGGCTGGGCCTGTGCCAATACGCGCACCGGGCCAAGCAGACCCGAGGGAACGAGCGACATGGCCCCCGTGGCATATTTCCACGTCGTGAAGCAGTAGCGCCCCGTCGATGGCCGGGACTCGCCCTTGAGGAACCAGTCC
>CAIYET010000984.1 GCA_903925285.1 Candidatus Hydrogenedentota bacterium
CAAATCGGCGGGAATCAATCCCGCCCTACGAGAACGGGATTTTTCACAACCTCTGAGATCTCAAATCGTTGAATACCGGTTTCGCGACTACAATAGTTCGGCGATCTGGACGGCGTTGAGGGCGGCGCCTTTGAGCAGGTTGTCGGCAACGATCCATAGGTCGAGTCCGCGCGACTGCGAAATGTCTTCGCGAATGCGGCCTACGAAGGTCTCGCCTTTACCGGCGGCGTCGCAGGCCAGCGGATAAATCTGGTTCGCGGGATCGTCGAGCACGACGACGCCCGGCGCCAGCGACAGGATCTCTCGTGCCTTGGCGGCGGTCAGTTTGTGTTGCGTCTCGATGTTGACCGACTCGCTGTGGCCGGTGTGTACGGGCACGCGGACGGTCGTCGCGGTAACGCGGATCGATTCGTCGCCCATAATCTTCTTGGTTTCGTCGACCATCTTCATTTCTTCCGAGGTATAGCCGTTGGCCGTGAAGGCGTCGCTCTGCGGGATCTGCGGGATGCAGTTGAACGCGATCGGATGCGGAAATATTTTGCAAACCGGTTCCCTGTTTTCGAGGACGGCGATAATCTGGTCGCGCATCTCTTGCAGGGCCTTGATGCCCGCGCCGGACACGGCTTGGTACGTCGAGACGACGACGCGCTCGATCTTGGCCGCGTCGTGAATCGGCTTCAACACGACGACCAACTGGATGGTCGAGCAATTGGGATTGGCAATAATGCCCTTGTGCCACTTGATATCGTCCGCATTGACTTCCGGCACCACCAGGGGCACATCGGGGTCCATACGCCACGCACTCGAATTGTCGATTACGACGCAGCCGTCCTTGGCCGCGCACGGTGCGAATTTCTTGCTCGTGCCGCCACCTGCGCTGAACAACGCTATCTCGACGCCTTTGAAGGAGTCTTCCGCCAGCACCTCGACCTCGACCGTCTCGCCGCGGAACGTCAACGTCTTGCCTCTCGAACGCTCGCTGGCAAGGAATTTGATGGACTTGACGGGGAAGTCCCGCTCTTCCAACATCTGCAGCATGCGGTTTCCGACGAGGCCGGTCGCCCCGACGATTGCGACAACTTTTGGCGTCATGGTACGGGTACTCCTCTACTTGTTCAGTGCTCTTGTCTGAAGAAGGAAACTGTTAGGCTAGGGCGGCGTCTAGCGCCTTCGCCAACTCGCCTTTCGGGGTCACGCCGACGAACTGCTTGGCCACTTCGCCATTTTTCAGCACAAGCAACGTCGGGATGCTACTGACACCGAACTGCTGCGCCAAATCGGGATCGTTGTCCACATTCACCTTGCCAACCGTGGCACGTCCGGAATACAGAGTGGCCACCTCGTCGAGGATCGGACCCATCATGCGGCACGGGCCGCACCATTCGGCCCAAAAGTCTACAAGGGTCACGCCGCTCGCGACAGTCGATTGAAAGTTGGCTGTGGTCAATTCCATGGCATTGCTCATCTCGTCCATCTCCTGTATGATCTTACGTGAACTGAATTATAGCCGATTGCGGCGCGCGGCGCAAAAGTGCGGAAACTCGTTGTAGGATACAGGAGGATACGAATGAACGGAACAGCGCTCCTTCTTGTTTGTTTCATGGCTGGCATGGTGGCTCAGGCGGATGAACCGGTCCTGTTGTGGGCGAACGGCGCCCCGGGCGCGCTGGGCACCGGGGAGGCGGACAAACCGTGCCTGCTGCCATTTCCCGCGTCGGCGGACACGGCAACGGGCGCGGGGATCGTCGTGTGTCCGGGCGGCGGTTACGGGGGCTTGGCGATGGACCATGAGGGTCATCAAGTTGCGGCGTGGCTCAATGCCAACGGAATATCGGCGTTCATCCTGAAGTATCGCGTGACGCCGTATAAGCACCCGATCCCCTTGGGCGACGTGCAGCGTGCCATTCGTACCGTCCGCTCGCACGCGCAGGAGTGGCGCACCGATCCGGCACGCTTGGGCGTGCTGGGATTCTCCGCAGGCGGCCATCTGGCCTCGACGGCCGCAACGCACTTCGACAAAGGCAATGCAGACGCTGCCGATCCCATCGAGCGGATGAGTTCGCGTCCCGATTTCGCGGTACTGATCTATCCGGTCGTCACAATGGACGGACCGTTCTGCCATCACGGTTCGCGCACAAACCTGATGGGCGAGAATCCGCCGAAGGAACTCGTCGAACTCTTATCCAACGAAAAACAAGTCACCGCCGACACGCCGCCGATGTTCCTCATCCATTCGTCGGCAGACAAGGCCGTTCCGGCGGAAAACAGCGTGCAGATGTACCTCGCGTTGCGCAAAGCGGGCGTGCCGGCGGAGATGCACATCTACGAAAAAGGCGAGCATGGTTACGGGCTGGGCACGGGCGATCCCGTCTTATCCACCTGGCCGGGCCACTGCATCGCGTGGCTGGGGATGCACGGATTTCTGAAACGATAGTCAGGCGCAGTCCAACAGGAGGCGGATTTGTTCCTCGAGGAGCCGAAGCGAGATGGGCTTCACGAAGATCCGCGCAGCCTGCGTGCGCCACGTATCGTTTTGCTCGCTCGTGTAGCCGGTCAGCACCACGATGGGCAACATCGGGTGTTTTTCTTTGAGGATCGCGATGGCTTCGCTACCGCTCATGCGCGGCATTTCGAGATCCATCAGAACCAAGTCATACTCCACGCTCTCGCATTTCTCAACGGCCTCGAAACCGTCGGACGCCACATCCACCTCGAATCCCCGCATGCTAAACCAGCGACACATCACCTCCCGGATTTGCGCCATGTCATCCACAACTAAAATTCGCGGTTTACGCATGTCTTAACATGACCCCTTCCAAGGAAGGCTTCAGACTCCAGGCTTCAGGCTTCAGGCTCTTCATCCTGAAGCCTGAAGCCTAAAAGCCTATTACGCGGTCATTTCGAGGATCTTGGCCAGAATATGGTCCGCGGAAAGGCCTTGATGCGGCAACTGTTCGGCGAGGCCGCCTTCGCCCGCGCGTTCAACGCCCATGAAATCGTATTTGGGTGCGTAACCGTTCTTCAGCAGGCAGGCGCCGTAGCGCACGCCGAGTCCGTTGACGCGGTTCTGCCCTTCGACTACCAGCACGAAGGGGGACTTGCCGACCTTGGCCAACATTTCGCAATCGCAAACGTTGAGGGTCGGCTTGTTGATCAGGCCGATGTCGATACCCTTGGCGCGGGCGTGCTCGACGGCGTCCAATGCACGGTACAGCATCTCGCCGTACGACACGACGTAACCCGCCGAACCTTCCCGGATGACGTCGTCCTTGCCCGGCGTGAAGGTGTAGCCCTCGCCGAAGAACTTACTGCCGTCTTCCTTGAGAATGTACGGAACCTTCGAACGCGTCGTGAACACGTAGCGGATGCCTTCGTCGTTCCAGATGCGCTCGACGACCGATTTAAGTTGCAGCGCGTCCGCCGCGAAATACAGCCGCGTCATATCGCCTGCCGGCAGGCCCGAATGCGCGAGGAAAATGTTGATCCCGAAATGACACGTGTTGTCGGCCATTTCGTCGACGCCTGCGTGCGAGAAATGGCAAATCACGTTCGCGTTGTTCAAGCGCGCCATCGTCGCTTCGGAGATGATCATTTCGAGGAACGCCGCGAACGTGCTGAATAGGCCCTGTCGGCCCTTCTCGAACCCGAACCCGGCTGCCGCCGAAAAGTTGCCGCGTTCCTGTACGCCGCCGTTGATACAGATTTCCGGGTGCTCTTTACGAATACCGCTCAAGCCGGTCGAGCCTTCGAGATCCGAGTCGACGACCAGCAGGCTCTTCACGCGCTCATCGGGCGTCATGCGGTCGAGGATACCGTTGACGATCTTGCCGAATTCGGTGCGATTGCTGCCGGTATCGGTCGACGAACCGAGATACGCCACGCTGGACTTCGGCGCGGTAACTGCGTTGAGATAGGCGACGGCTTTGTCATGTCCGCGCGCCTTCAGATATTCGACGGCCAATTCTTTCTTGATAACGTCGTGGCCGGCATGACTGCCCTCGAGACCCTGCACGCCTGGCGCCATGAGGCGCTTGTTGATCAGCGCGACGGGGCCGTTCATCGAAACGGCCTTCTGCATGCGTCCGAAGAGGCTCGAATCCTCGCCTGGTCCGACGTCGACCGTAAGGCCGTGTCCTTCGAGCGTACGCCCGATATCGTAGCCCGGCAAGTAGGTCGCCGGATGGCCGGAAATCGTCACGTTGTTATCATCGATGCAGAGCTTCACATTGAGCTTCTGCGCGACAGCCAGCCGCGCCGCTTCCGCGTCATCGCCCTCCATCTGCGAGCCGTCCGAGCCGAACATAAACACGATCATGCCCGGGTTGGCCTTCGCGATACCGTTCACGAACGGCCACAAGTGGCCCAAGCGGCCCGATGCGAACTTGACCGGGATATGCGGGTTCGGTTCAGGATGCCCATAGAGGCCATGCCCCGCCTCGCGGTAATGCAGCAACTCCTCCATCGGCATCTCGCCGTTGAACGCCATCATGGCGTACTGGATGGCCACGCGATGCCCGGCTTCGTCGAAGTAGATCGGATATACCTTGTCGCTGCCGCGACGAAACGCATCCGCGATCAAGAACTCCGGCACAATACTGTATGCGCCGCCCGTGTGGCCACCGAGGCCCCTGATGCCCGCGATGGCCGTGAAGAAAACGATCGTGTCGCGCACGATCCCAATGTTGACCGCCAACTGCGCGCGCTGTTCGGCGGTCAGGCCCTGCTGCGTCAATGAAATCGACAACGGCTTATACGCTTTCGTGTCTAACGGGAAACTCATGGTCGCATCCTTCCACGCTTCTGCGACGTCGGAAACGTCGCGCTACCCTCTCAAAGAACTTGTTAGGTCCAACACTTTCCACGCTTTCGCGACGTTAGAAAACGTCGCGCTACCCGATGTTCCGCGCGGCAAGAGGGAAGAGTATAGCATGTCCTCGATGAATCTTGAGAATTGCCAGGCGCCAGGCTTCAGGCTCCTACGCTCAAACACGATAAAGGCTGTCTCATGTTGGCGCCATCGAGATGTTGTCGGAGCGCCGTGGCGTGTGGCAGTGGACGGTCCGTGGCGCGTGCTCAAGTGGCTTCCGATGGGCGGTTTTGACCTTTTTGCGTCGCTGTGGCGTCTTGATCACGTGATAGAATTCCTGATAGCGTGATACGCCGTGGGCATTGCATCCCAAAGGAACAGTAAAAGGCTTCAGGCTTCAGGCTCCAGGCTTCAGGCTCTTCATCCTGAAGCCTCTCGTTCTGCGAGTTCGCTCAAGGTCTCCTGAGTTGTGACTAAATGCAGGATGTAACTCCAGATGAAAGGCATGTTATGTGGCGTAAATGGATGACTATTTCTCTTCTTCTCATCATTGTTATTCTAATCGTTTTTCTTGGACATAGTCTTTATCTCGGTATTAGCTTGAAAGACAATTACCATAATATATTGACTGGCAACACCTATGGTATCTATAACGCGATGATCCAACAGTTTCAATGGGCTTCACATGACTTCCATCCAAGCCGGGGCTGGACACCCAAGCGAAACGTGGCCGGCGCCGACAACGGGAGAACCTGGACAAATGATCGTGGGTATCGTTCACGTAACCCATATGTCTTCCAACCTGACAAGTATACGGTTCTCGTCCTCGGCGATTCGTTCACGTTCGGCGATGAAGTTGCAAACGAAGACGCTTGGCCAGAGATAATGGGGACTGCGGAAGATCGACTGCATGTAATCAATCTTGGTGTTTCCGGCTATGGAATTGATCAGATGCTGATTACAGAGAGGGAGACCATCTCGGACTATAATCCGCAACTCGTCATTCTTGCCTTCATCAGTCCCGATTTAGACCGCGCTATGTGGTCATATTTCGCCGCGGCAAAGCCTAGGTTTACATTGAATCCCGATGGGAGCCTATTGCTTACTAATGTCCCTCTCGACGACCCAATCACAACGGCCGCTCGCTTGAAGGAACATTACTCCTCGCGCCTTGGTCCATTCAGATTTCTCTTTCGAGAATATCTGGAAGATATTCAAGAACTTCTTCCCAGATACGAACGGGACAGGGACAAATTGGCCACGCGAATCATAGAGCAGGCGGAGGAGTGCGCTAGAGCAAGTCATGGTGATTTTCTTCTGGTGCAACTCCATTGCACCCAGGGAGAAGACTTTGACATTGGACTGGAATTCCTTGCGCGATTTGAGGAAGAACATCCAAGAACAAATTGTCTTCAGACAAAGAAAGCCTTCAAGGAATCTAGCCCCACATGGCCCTCAGGTCATTACAGAAGGGCAGGGGCAGAACTTGCGGCGAATGTCGTGCTTAACAAGATACATACACTGGAGTCTTGGAGAGAGTTCGAGTCAAAGGGGAATCGACACTAGTAGATTATCCAAAATAAGGTCACTTGGCTGGTAGGATGCGACATGTGTCCATACGGTTTTGGCTCCTGATTCTATTTTATCGTGGGGTGAAATTCCAGTAGTTTTTTGAGGTCGTTGCTTTGCGCGCCATAGTGGGCGATGATGGCTTCGTACTCCTTGACCAAGCGTGGCGAGTGACGGATGACGTTGGCGATTTGTTCGG
>CAIYET010000985.1 GCA_903925285.1 Candidatus Hydrogenedentota bacterium
GAGTTTGGTCTACTCCGCGCCGCAGCACGACAATACTCGACTTTGTTTGTAAAGGGGGCTCTTTACGGTGGGGCCGACTACGGAAACGACGATACTTCCCCCGTTGTGAATCCAGACGCAGGGACAACTTTTGTTGCTGGCCCGTGGTATTCCGCCGCAAAGAAAGTAAAGTCGGGACTTTCAGGATTTACCAATCAATTTGCAGATGCAAATTCACTTCTTCTCAAAATGACTTCCGGAGCTGGCGTGTTGGCTCAACCGTCGGCGTTTACACCCGGCACAACATTTGCAACAACGCTCACCGACCTATTGAACGCCAAGACGATCACCTACATTTCTGGCGTCGAGACGTTCGATGACTTCATGGCGTTGTTCTCTGCGCCGGTGGGCGATAATGGATTCCTGAAAATCTACAACGCTCTCTTCGGGGCAACCTACGATTTAGGGACGGTCCCGTCAACAACCATCGCTTCGGTGTCCGCATTCGCTCAGGCCGACGCCGTACCCGCTGCGCCTACCGTGACGGCCCCGACTCTCGTGACTGTCACTGACGCACTGACCGCGGCGAAGTCGGCATTCTCTACTTCGTTGGACACAAAGTACAACGAGATTATCGCAGAGGTTCGTTCGACTTTGTTCGGTTCGAGGGGTATGAGGTCCACGAACTTCGACGATGTGATAGCCGAGTTGGCGATCAAGAAGACTTCGGAATACGCCGCCTACTGCGCGGAACTTGATCTCAAGCAGGCCACAGCTAACGCGGAATTAGCGGACAAACACGAAGCGCGGATACAGACCCACGATATAGCCGAAGGCGAGTTTATGTTGAAGCGGCACGAACTCGTGCAAGAACGCGATTCGCAACTCCTCGAGTACTTCGACTTCCAGACGCGGCGGAACATCGAGCAGGCCAAGTTAATCGTGGACGCCGCACTGAGTTGGGAACAAGCGAAAGCGGCCAACGCTGGGATCCGCGTCGAGATTGTCAAGGCAATGTACGACGCCGTGACTGGTTGGATGCAATCGAAAGGAATGATCCTAAGCAACTCAGGACCGGTCGCTACTACGATCGAGACCGCATTAAACGCCGAGATGAAAGAGTCTCAATACAACCGCGACTACTATTTGAACTTCGAGAAGGCCCGGTACGAACTTGCGGGTTCGATCTCGGGTTTCTACGCGGCCCAAGCGGACCTAGAATGGAAATCGATGCAGCAAAATATTGACGGATTGCGCAACGTCATGAGCGCGTTTGGAGTACAGAGCGGACAGAAGGACAGTAAGAGCGGGTTCGAGAACGCAATGAGCGCGTTGGGTACGGGCCTTAGCGGGGCAAGTGTTATCGCACAAATCATCAAGATGATGTAGTCGGATAGAAAGGATCAACACCATGAGTCTGTTTGGTGGAAGCGAAAAGAAGAAGATCAAGAAAGCCGAGGAGATGGAGAAGTTTGCGGCAGCGATGGCGGGCCTTGCTCGGTTGGGCGGTGGACTTCAAGCGGCTGGCGGGACGAACCCTGAACTTGGCCGATCGGGCGCGGAGATGGCCGGTAACACGGCGGCGGCTGCGGCAGAGGAAAAGGCTGCGGCCCAGGCGAAACTGGAGAAGCGGGCGGGTCTTCTTGGCACGGTTGGTTCGGTCCTCCCTGCGTTGATTCCTGAAGTTGGTCCGTTGCTTAGCGCCGGCCTCAGTGCCGCTGGTGGGATGGCCGGGTACAAACTTGGTGGCGGACAGGAATCGGTACTCGAGCGCGGTTTGGGATACGGTATGCAGCAAGCTCTCCCGGCACTTATGAACGCGGGGGTGCGCGCGATCGCGCCGGGGGTAGGGGCCGAACAGTTAGCCAAAGCGGGAACCGGTGTTGGCGGAACGCTGGCAACTCAAGCCGCTGACATGGCCGGACGTGGTGCTGGATTTGTTTCTCCGGCGCAAGCTGCTGTGCAATATCCGACAGCCGCCTCTATTGCCGCTCCGGGCGCCGTGATGACCGCCACCCAGCCGAGACAGGGGATTGGGGATCGCCTTACACAAGCTCTTTATAACGGGTTTGTGGGCCCCAATCCGGCATACGGCAACGGTATGTACGGGTTTGGGGTAGACCCGCGCAATATGGACGCTGGCGAGTACAGCGGCGGGATGATTGGGGGACTGCTTCAAAGACGGTATCGGAGAAACCCGCAGACCGGTCAGGTAGAACCCGTTCCCTACAACGAGAGACCCCGCTACGGCTTTTAGGAGACAACGATGCTCTACAATCATCCGCTTCATGGCTCTGTCGAACTCCCCGACGACATTACGCAACCCGAACTTGACGGGATCATGGGCGATCTGGATCGGCAGGCTGGACAGGCGATGGCCAACAGGGCCGCGATAGGCCCGCTTGCCCAGGTGGCTTATGACATGGCGAACCCGCGTCCTACTCCGCGGCCTGTCAGCACGGCGGCGGCGATGGCGATGTCCCCTCAGCAGTTGGCGGATGTTCAGAATCGTAGGCAAGGCGCGTATGAGTTCGAGACGAATCAGGGGTTGCAGCGTGAGGAGATGATGCGTAGGGAAGCGATGCAGCAACAGGAGTTGATGGCGCGAAGCCAACTCCAACAGCAGCAAATTGGGGCGCAAACGAAACACTACGAGAACATGACCACTTTGGAGAAGATGCGGTATGAGGCCCAGGATAAACGGGCGATAGCAACGGCGGAAGCAAAAGCAAAAGAAGATGCAAGAAAAGCGATGCTCGATACAACTACCGTTAAGGGAATTGGTCTTGTTCATCCCTATCTCGATTCCAACAACAAAATGCAATACGACGTTGTTGTTCCGGAAAAGGAGAAGGCGGCTGCGGCGCCGAAAGAAGCCGCACCGGTGACAATGACTTACGAGGGGGCAGACGGAAACACTTATAAGCGTCTGATGACTCGAGAAGAAGCAATGTCGAAAGAGTGGAAGCAGAAATCCACCAGCGAAGGATCTGGTGGTTCAAGTAAAACACCAAAGATTGACCCTCAAGTCCAAGTACAAATCGACGCTGCCGATGCTGAGTTAAACCAAATCAATCAAAGACAATACTCCACTCAAGAAGTTGACGCTGGAGTTCTTGCACAAGACAAAGCTAAAGCCAGCAAACTAATCGCGTACCGAAACGCTCTTGTTGGTGGAGTTCCTGCATATCCTACAGTCGCGGTTACTCAAGTTGACGAAGCTGGACGCATAATAGTACCTAATCAGGTTGCACCCGCTGTGCCAGTTGCGACTCCTACAGGAAACATCGTCATCAAGAGAGGTCCAAACGGGGAACTGATACGATGATCACCGTCCCTCTAAAAGACGGACGCATGGTTGATTTCCCCGATGACGCCACCGACCACGAGATTCACAGTTTCATCGGTGGGAACTTCTCTGAAGCGGCCTACGACGTGGACAAGGAAGCCTACGCGCTCGACCAGCAGATGCAGGCCGCGCAGCAACCCGTTCGAGGGACCGGGGTGTTCGGGTTCGCGCCAACCATCACGGAAGAGAACACGCCACTCATTGTTCCCCCGGTTACGCCACAACAGGCCGCGCAGGGCGTCCAGGGACAGCGTGTCGAGGACGTGGGGGCCCAGGCCGGACCTATCGAGAGCGGTTTGGTCAACTCGGCCATCGGGCGGGTCATGACGGGCGGGTTTGACGCTATCAATCGAAGGCTCCCGGAGTCCATGCGGGATCCGCTCGTGCTTACCCCTCCCCCCGGAGAACAACCCGCGCCGACTGGGTTCGCCGGAAACGCCCTTAGAATGGGCACAACGCTGTTGGCGGACGCCCCGCTTATGGCGGCGGGCGCTATGGCGGGCGCTGGGTCCGCTCCTATCGCAAAGACGGTAGCCACATGGGCCGCGCCGGAACTCGTGAGACAGATCGAGGGCGTTGCATCCGGCAGGGTTTCTACGGAAGACGCCGCACAGGCCATGTTCGATACAATACTGACCGGCATTGTGACGCACGGGGGCGGGGCGGTGGCGGGCCTTCCGGGCGAGATAGTGGGCATGGGGGCTACGGGGCCCGTCTTGGAAGGACGCCTTCCTACTGCGGAAGAGGCCGCACTTGCCGCCCTTCCTGTTGCTGCTATGCACGGTGTAGGCCGGTTGACGCGTGCGGGGGTGCCAGTGCGGACCCCGGAGGAGGCCGGACTGGTCAAACCGGTAGACATGACTCCCTACAACCGGGTGTCAGGTATTCCGGAAGGGGCCGAAGGGCTTGGGAGGTTTGAACCGGGCGGCGGTATGGGTGGTGGTGACGCAGTACCAGGAGCCGTCACCCCGGAACTCGCCGCACGGCTTCGGGCAGAGTCTCTGGCCAAACTCGAAGCAGCTAAGGCCGAACTGCAAATGGCAAAGAAATCCTCTGGCCCCAAGGCGTTCGCGTCGTATCGGGCAAAAGTGGCGGCGGCGGAGAAGAAATTAGCCTCTACAATGCCCCAGGATGCGTCCGTGGACCAAACCGGCATCATCCACCGTCCAGAGGTGCCGGTCGTTGAGCAGCGCCTAGCCCTGCCAGCGGAGCAAGC
>CAIYET010000986.1 GCA_903925285.1 Candidatus Hydrogenedentota bacterium
CGCGGTTTTTTCCCGCACAGCCGCGACGTTTGAAACGTCGCGCTACCGATTGCCTAATCGAGCAGCACGCGCTTGGCATGGACTCGTACGCCCGTTGGTGTTTCTTGGGCTTGTCCGAGCGCGATCAGGCGGCCAGAGGCAAGTTTAATCTGCACCCATCCTTCCTTCACTGGACACGCTTCCATAAGGTCGGCGGGGCCGAGCAGACCGCCCGTGGCCGTAAGTGCGCGTCCGGTCGGTCGCACAATCACCTCTGGCAAGTCGAGTGCGGAATCCATGGGCAACAGGCGCTCGGCCACGAGGTCGCGTTGCTTGAATTCGTCCACGGGCAGGGCGTTCTCGATCGAGTGATTGCCGACGCGGGTGCGGCGTAGCGATGCGAGCGTGCCGCCGCAGCCCAGCAGCGCGCCGACGTCGTGGCAAAGGCTTCGCACGTAGGTGCCGCGCGTGCAGCAGACGCGGATAAACACGTCCGGCGCTTCGTAGCGTAGGACGGTGAACTCGATAACTGTGACGCGGCGTGGTTCGCGCTCGACCGTCTCGCCCTTGCGTGCGCGTTTGTACAGCCGCTCGCCGCCGACTTTGACCGCGCTGACCATAGGGGGAACTTGAAGGATCTCGCCCGCGAAGCGATTGCAGGCGTCCTGCAAGGTTTTCATGTCGAGTTCAGGGACTTCGTGTTCCTCGACGATTTTGCCGTCCATGTCGTACGAGTCGGTTGTGATGCCGAGCCTCATGGCGCCCTCATATACCTTGTCGAGGCTCGTCAGATGTTCCGACAGGCGCGTCGCAGCGCCCAGGCACAATACCAGCAGTCCCGTTGCGGCGGGGTCGAGCGTCCCGGTGTGCCCGATGCGCCGCATGCCCGATGCGCGGCGGATGCGGTCGACGACGTCGTGCGATGTAATCCCCGAAGGTTTGTCTACTAATAACAGGCCATTCATTTGCCTTCTCCTAGTAATTTTATGGTTCGCTCGATGATGTCCGCGCGAACGGTGTTCAGCGGGGCATGCACGGTTGCGCCTGCCGCCGCCTTGTGTCCGCCGCCGCCATACGCGGCAAGAAATGCGGCGGCGTTGAACGGGGCGCTCGCTCGTATGCTGACTTTGGTGGTTTGCGGGTCGGTTTCGCGAAAGAGGATGCCCACTTCGACGCCCATGATATTGCGGGCGAAATTGACAATGCCGTCGAGATCCTCGACCTTGGCGCACACCTCGGTCATGTCGCGTGCCGTAATGTAAGTGTATGCCAGCCGTCCGTCGGCCTCGCGTTGCATGCGGTCCAGCACGCGGCGGAGCAACTCGAACTTCTCGGGCGACATGACCTCGAAGACGCGCGAAGATATCTGCGCCGCGTCGATCCCCGCTTCGAGCAGCAGCGCGGCGTAGCGATGCGTGCGCGGCTTTGTGTTCGAGAACCGGAATCCGCCGGTATCCGTTGCGATGGCCACGTACAGGCATTCGGCTGCGGCCTTGTCGATGGGTACGTTGGCAGTCAGGAACAGGTCTACGAGGATCTCGCCCGTGGCGCTGTAGCTTGGATCGACAAAACATCGAACGCCGTCGGGATGTTCCTCGAGATGATGGTCGAGAACGAATAACGGCGCAGTCGGGGGGAACCATTCTGCGGCACGTCCCACACGTGCCTTCTTGCCCGCGTCGAGAAGGATGACCGCGTCGGGCGCGAGGTCGGCGGGTTTGACGTCGCTCGACAGGACGTCTTGGGCGCCCGGCAACCACGCGTATATGCTCGGCACGGGATCGTCGTTGACGCAGACGATATCCGTCTTGCCGAGGGCGCGCAGGAAGTGCGCCATGGCGAGCATACTTCCCACGGCATCGCCGTCGGGATTGATATGCGCCGTAATCAGAAATGAGGAGGCGGCGCGCAATCCGTCGGCGATTCCGGCCAGATCCATCCTCTGGGAAATAGCGTCAACTGGATGTGTTTCCGGCATCGGCGTTCTCCTCGGTTGGTTCGGACTGGGCTTCGTCATGCGGGCTTTCGTGTTCGTGCAATTCTCTAAACACTTCTTCGAGATGGAATACGCGGTCGAGGCTGTCGTCGGCGAAGAAGCGGATTTCCGGCGCGAAGCGGAGCCCGAGTTTTCGCGCGACTTCGCCGCGCAACCATCCGGCGGCGTTACGGAGACCTGCCAGCGAACTCTTGCGCTCGGATTCCGAACCGTACATGCTGACGTACACGTTGGCATACTTCAGGTCCGGCGACATGCGCGCGGACATGACCGACACGAAGCCGATACGCCGGTCTTTCACTCCGTCGATCAACAGCCGTGCGATTTCCTCGCGCACCATCTCACCGACCCGCTGTGGTCTTCCTTTAGTGCGCATGGCGAAGATTCCTCCACGGAAGGCTGTAGGCTATATCGCCTTCACAATCCGCGATCTCCTGACTCTTGATTTCTGAATTCTGAATTTCTTTGTTCATAGCATCTCAATCCGGTACTCGATCATTTCCGCCCCCGCCTTATTCGAGGCAAACCGGGCGATCTCGTTCAATTGTTCATTGGCGAAGCGGCCTTCTGCGGAGACGACGCACGCAACGATGCGCGCCCGTTGCCACAGATCCTGGAATTCGGTTTCGGCGACGGAACAGTTGAAACGGGCGCGGAGCGTGTCCTTCAGGCTCTTGATGACGCGCCGCTTGTCCTTAAGCGAACGTGAACCCGGAACCAAAAAGTCCATCTCTAAGACGCCAATCGTCATTGCGGCGTCCTCCGGGAAACGCCGTTCAGTCAGACGCGTTTCCAAGTTGCGCCGACGGCGCTAGGCCAATACCTTGGCGACGGAATCCATGTGGAAAACTTCTATCACGTCGCCGACCTTGATATCGTTGAAATTGTCCAGTTTGATACCGCATTCGAGTCCCGTGGCGACTGAGCGCACGTCCTCCTTTTGACGGCGGAGAGAATGAAGCTTGCCTTCGTACACGACCACATTGTCGCGCAGCAGACGCGCCGTCGCCGCACGGAAGATTTCGCCATCTATGACGGAACAACCGGCGATATTGCCCAGCGCGGAACTGCGGAACACCTCGCGGATTTCCGCGTGGCCCGTGACGGACTCGCGCATTTCCGGTGCGAGCATGCCTTCGAGAGCCGCATGCACATCTGCCGTGGCTTCGTAGATGACGCGGTACGTTCGTACGTCGACGCCCTCCTGCTCGGCGATCTTCTTGATCTTCGCGTTGGCGGTGACGTGGAATCCAATGATTACCGCGTCGCTGGCACTGGCCAGCATGACGTCGGACTCGTTGACGCCGCCGACGCCACAGTGGATGAAGGCGACGCGGATTTCCTCGTTGCCGAGTTTGCCGAGGCTGCCTCGGAGCACATCCACGGAGCCTTGTACGTCGGCTTTCAGCACGATATTCAACTGTTTCTTCTCGCCGGCCAGCATACGTTCGTGGAAATCCTCGAGCGAAATATGCCGTGCGGCTGGGCCTTGTTTTTGCTTGTTCAACGTGGCGCGTTTTTCCGCGATGGCCCGCGCGACCCGCTCGTCCTTCAACACGACGAACGCGGTGCCGGCCGTCGGCGGTGCATTGAAACCCGTTACGACAACGGGCGTCGACGGGCCGACTTCCTGGATCGGCTCGCCACGCGCATTCACCAGCGTGCGAACGCGGCCGTTGGTTTCGCCCGCCAGGAACACGTCGCCGACACGCAAGGTACCGCTTTGTACGAGTACCCAAGCCACGGGGCCCATGCCGCGCGTGATTTCGGATTCAATGACCACTCCGCGTGCGCGTTTCTTGGGATTGGCCTTAAGCCCGAGCAACTCGGCTTCCATCCAGATGAGTTCCATCAAGTCTTCCACGCCATGCTTGGCCTTGGCGGAGATGTTCTGCATGACGGTTTTTCCGCCCCATTGCTGGTCGAGCAGGCCGTATGCGGTTAGCTCTTGACGTATGCGGTCGGGCTGGGCGTCCGGTTTGTCGCACTTGTTGATTGCAACCACGATGGGAACCTCGGCGGCCTTGGCGTGGTCGATGGCTTCGATGGTTTGCGGCATGACACCGTCGTCCGCCGCGACGACCAGGACGACAACATCGGTGATCTTGGCGCCGCGCGCGCGCATTTGCGTGAAGGCTTCATGCCCCGGCGTATCCAGAAAGACAACGCGGCCTTCCTTGATCGGTACGTCGTATGCCGCGATGTGCTGCGTGATTCCACCCGCTTCGCCCGCCACTACGTTCGCAGAACGGACCGTGTCCAACAGCGTGGTCTTGCCGTGGTCGACGTGGCCCATGACCGTAACGACCGGTGCGCGCATCACGAGGTCCTCCGGCGCATCCGGCTCTTCTTCGAGCGCGACTGTTTCTTCCGGAATCACGGCCTCGGCCTCGAACCCGTGTCGTTCGGCCAATTCGCGTATGGTCTCGAATCCAAGTCCCTGGTTCTTGTTGGCAAGGATGTTCAGATCCATGAGGTCAAGGATGACGTCGTTGACTGCTACACCCATCGCCTCGGCCAGGCGCTCGACCGTCATATTGTCTTCAACCGGAAGCATTTCGGGTGCATCGACTTCCTGTTCGGCGCCAAGGGACGCGTCATCCAGCGTCTGTTTCTTGTGGCGCTTCTTGATGACGCCCAGCGTGCCTGCCGCCTGATATTCGCGCAAGGCCGTGGCAGCCTCGCGGCGGCGCATTTCATCGGAGCGGGCCTTCTCTGCTCTTTTCTGACGTTTGCGGGCGGTCTTGCCTGTAGCGGTTTCCCGGCGCTCGCCCGATGCGCCGGCAAACTTCCGGTCTTGTTTCTGTGCCTTGTCCTGCTTTTGAGTCTTCTGCTGTTTCTCGGCACGCGCCTCGGGCTTTTCGCGCTGGCGTTCCTGCGCCTTGCGGATGACTTCCGCCACGACGGCGGGGTCCGGCTTGGGCATCGGACGTTCGGCTGTTTTGGCCCGGCGGCGTTCGTCCTCTTCCTGGCGACGCTGCGCCTCGGCCAACAGTCCGGTTTCTTCTTCCTCGTCTTGCACGAGTTGTACTTCCGGTTCGGGTTCGAGCACGGCCACATCCGAACCTTCTACCCGGGTCCCGTCGGCACGGACGATCTCGATGACATGGGCGTCGTGTTCGATTGCGCTCCCGATGATGATCGCGGGGGCTTTGGGCTTCTCTTCGGGCATAATCTCGGCGCGGGGCTTTTTCGTGGGCGCCTTCGGGGGCAGCACCTCGATGACCGGTTCGACTGGCGCAACCGGTTCCTCGGGTATGGGTTCGGGCAGCGGGACGGCTTCCTCTTCGAATACGAGAATTTCCGCCTGCTGTTGCGCGGCGAGTTGCGCTTCTTCCTCGGCCTTCTTCTTGTCCTCGGCGGCCTTTCGTTTCACTTCGGCCTTGCGTTTCACTTCGGCCTTGCGTTCGGATTCTTCGGCTTTCTCGCGTTGCTTCAGTTTGCCGTTACGCACGCGGTCCTTGACCGTGGCATCTTCCTCGACTTCGATTAGCAGGTCGCACGCTTCATCGGAGATCTCGGACTCGATGTTCTCGACGTCGAAGAGCATGTACCGTAGAGTCTCGACGGCCTCCTCGGCGGTCATATCCAGTGTGTGCGCCAGACTGGCTATCTTCTGCATTAACTTCTACCTCCGCCACATCCAGAGCCTAGTTGATGGTGTCTGCAATTGCGTCAGGCTTCCTAGGACTCCTCGGCGCCTTCCTCAGTCTTCGCGGCGGGAACGCCGGATTCGCCGACGCCCTCCTCAGTCTCCGCGGCGGGAACGTCGAATTCGTCGACGCCCTCCTCAGTCTCTGCGGCGGGAACGCCGGATTCTACGGCGCCCTCCTGGTCGCTACGGATGTCGATATTCCACCCGATCAGTTTGGACGCCAGCCGGGCGTTCTGTCCCCGCTTACCGATCGCCAGCGAAAGCTGGTCGTGCGGGACAATCACAAGAATGCCCCGGTTTTCTTCATCCACAGTGATGTTGAGGATATCAGCCGGGTTGAGCGCATTCGTGCACAACTCGACCGGATTATCGCTCCAACGGACGATGTCGATCTTTTCGCCAGCCAGTTCCTCCACGACGGCCCGCACGCGCGAGCCTTTCATTCCTACGCACGCGCCCACCGCGTCGACGTTATGATCTTTGGATTGTACAGCCACTTTGGTACGGCTACCCGGTTCGCGCGCGATCCCCTTGATTAAGATCGTGCCGTCGTAAATCTCCGGTACCTCCAGTTCGAACAGAGCGCGCACCAGTTCCGCCGACGTTCGAGACAAGACGATTGCCGCGCCGCGGGCGCCTTTCTCGACTTCCGTCACGTATGCGCGAATACGGTCGCCGGTCTTGTAGTTCTCGCGCGGCGACTGCTCGCGGTAGGGAAGGATCGCTTCCGCTCTGCCGATCGACACGAAGATGTTGCCGTGGCTCATACGCTTGACGATGCCCGTGATGAGTTCGCCTCTGCGCTGCTTGAATTCGATGAACACGTTCTCGCGTTCGGCATCTTTGATGCGCTGAATGATGACCTGTTTGGCGGTTTGCGCCGCGATGCGCCCGAAATCCTTGGGTTCGACGGGCACTTTCAGCCGATTGCCGATGACGACGTTCGCGTTGAGTTCCAGTGCCGCCGCCAAGCCGATTTGCAGGGGCGGGTCGGTGATTTTATCGACCACTTCGCGGATCTCGAACACCTTGAACCCAAGCGTTTGCGGATCTACCTCGACCGTGACGTTCGCAGGGTGAACGAACCCTTTACGTGCGGAGGTTTCGATGGCGCTCCGAATCGCTTCGATCAGGGTGGCCCGATCGATGTTCTTCTCCGCCTCGAGTTGTTGCAGAATCACTTTCAGATTCGCATCCACGTCGAATTCCTCGAACTACGCCCGCTATCGCTCCAACCGGGCCTTTTTTATGTTCTCCAAATGTATCGCACAAACGGTTCCGTCGCAGTCAACGGAAACCAAACCGTCCTGTACGCCGCACAGGACGCCCTTGAATTGCCGACGGCCCGCCACAGGGCTTTGGGCCGCAATCCGAACCCTTTCGCCCGCGAAGCGCTCGAAATCCTTCGCCTTGCGCAGAGGGCGATCAAAACCTGGCGACGACATCTCGAGCATATACTGCCCGTCGATAAACTCCGCCTCGTCCAACAAGGCGCTCGCCGCACGCGACGCCGACTGGCAATCGTCCAACGTCACACCGCCCGACTTGTCGATATACAGCCGAAGCAACCACGCCCCGTTCTCACGCGAATATTCCACTTCGAGCAGTTCATAGCCCTGCTCGCTCAGCGGAGACTCCAAGGTCTCCCAAGCGCGTCTTACTGTGTCGCCCTTCTCCGAATACATCGCCCTCCACGCAACAAAAAAAGTGGGTAAAGACCCACTTCGCGTAAACCTTCTCAAGATGAGCGGTTCGTACTCTAACATAAATCGGACAGCGTGTTCAATCCTCCACGATTATACCGTTTCCCGGACGGTGAGCACCGCTAACGGGGTGGACCAGTTCGAGTAGCTGGACTACATTCACGTGGCGGTGGGTGTGATTTCCGAAAACTCGTCCGGATTGTAGCGTGGGGGGGCGGATTCGAAATGCCGACTCTGTTTCCAGGCGACGAGCATCCCTGGAATTCCCCACGCGAGTGCGAAGGCGAGCGCGGCATAGGTCGCCGAGTGGCCGCCGTGTTCGAGGAGCGCGAGACGCAAGTACAGAACCGTCAGGACTGGTATCCAGTAGGCGATACGTTCCAGCGCGGGAAGTCTGAGGTCGCCGGTCTGCACGAACGCGATCGATAACACGCAGGTCAAGTGGCCCGAAATCGTCCAGTCCCAATATTGCCGTCCGACCGTGGCCGCCGTCATGGCAAGGACCATCAAAATCCGGTGGAACCAGAAGGCATTGAACCGGTCCGTCCCGAATGTGTCGAGAACGAGTTGCGCGATGAAGGCGAATGTGCATAGCCCCGCAGGGATGTCATAGAGCAAGTGGGTTGCGTCGAACCATGAATGGGAATACACGCAGAAGGCCGTGACGCCGATAAGCGTCAGTAGAAGCTGAATTCCGATTCGCCGCTTTCCCGTTCGCATGGCGTCATTCTTTGTGTCGTAAGAGCGCTTGCAGGCCGACGATGGTTTTCGCGTCGCGGATGGTTCCGTCGGCGATGCGCGCTTCGATATCGGCCACCGGCAACTCGACCACATCGATCCGTTCGTCGAATTCCATGTTCTGGCCGACGTGTTCGAGGTCGAACGCGAGGTACAGATAGATAACTTCGGACGAGTATCCGACGGTTGCGTAAATCGAGCCCGCCGATACCATGCGCCCCGCGCGGAATCCCGTTTCCTCCTCGAGTTCGGCGCGCCCGCGCGCCTCGTGATCCTCGCCGCCTTCGAGTTTGCCTGCGGGCAATTCGAGCACGTCGTCTCCGATGGCGATGCGGAATTGCCGAACGAGGATCACGACCGCGTCCTTGACGGGCACGACGGCCACGCCGCCGGGATGTTCGACCACTTCGCGCAACGCTATCGTGCCGTCTTCCAACTCGACGTTGCCGACGCGCAACGACACGACGCGTCCTTCGTACACAAGCGTGCCGTCGACCCAGCGTTCCATGCGTCACGTTCCTTCGACGGTAATCACGCGTTCGTCGTGCGACGGCACGATGGTCTGCCCCGGCTGTACGACGAGGAAGTCTTCGTCGTCCCACGGTCCTTCGAGGAAGCGGCGGACGAGTTCCGGCTCGCCTTTCAAAAACTCGGTGTTCCAGTGGAGCCACTCGGCGCAATCGCGCGTATACGCTTTGTACCGTTCCGAGTCGCCTACGCCGAGATCCACGTACGCGGCGTTGCTGTAGCTGGTCATCCAGTTCTCGGAGGCCTCCATCAGATATTGCGCGTTCTCCTCGCCGTAGGTTTCGGTGTAATACTTGAGCACGCGTTCATAGCGTTCCTTGCTGGGTTGTGTGCTGGTATCGATCCAGCTGGGGCTGTACCAATACGTTCCGGGATGCGAATCGAAGTATTCGCGGTATCGTTCCTTGGAGCCGAGCAGGAACGTGATGCAATCGTGGCCGCGCATGACGACCAGCGGCAAGGTGCGCGCCTGCACGCCGACGATACCGTTGCTGCATAGGCCGTACCCGATCAGGATGGCGTCCACGCGTTCCTGTACGCCGTCGCGACTGCCGCCGGCGTGCTCGACTTCGACGGCGTCGATCGCGCTCTGAAGTTCGGAGCGCAACACGTCCGGCACGCAATGCAGGCCCTGTTTGAGAAACCGGAACTGATAGATGTACGGCGCCGTCGCCGCGTAGTAACACAACTCGCGCCACAATACGTGGCACGCGATGATGTACCGCTTCGCCTTCGAGTCAAAAGCCATGCCATGCCAGTCCATAATCGTCCTATCGTATTCGATTTTGCAGAGTAGTGAGACGCTTCCAACGTCGCGCCATCAACAGTCCTAACGGTTGCCCATAAGTCCGCCGAGGACGCCGCCATGATTTTCCTCGCGATTCGATTTCACACCGGCGAGGATGCGGTCGGCGAGGCGCGAGAAGGGCAGGCTTTGGAGCAGCACCAATCCGGGTCCGGTGAGGTTCACAAGGAAAACGCCCTCGCCGCCGAACAGGGCGTTCTTGAACCCGCCTATGAACTGGATATCGTAGTTGACCGACGGCGCCATCGCAACCAGGCAGCCTGTATCTACCCGGAGGGATTCGCCCGCCCGCAACTCTTTCTGGATAATTGTGCCGCCCGCGTGGACGAATGCGAGGCCGTTGCCCGACAATCGTTGCAGGATGAACCCTTCGCCGCCGAACAAGCCCGCGCCGATTTTTTTTGTGAAGGCTATATCGATTTCGGTGCCCTGAGCGGCGCACAGAAAGGAGTCCTTCTGGCAGATGAACGTGCCGCCGAGCTTGCCGAGATCGAGTGGGATAATCTTGCCGGGATACGGTGCGGCAAAGCCGACGTGGCTCACGTTGCGCCCGGTGTTGTGAAACGTCGTGATGAAGAACCCGGCGCCCGTGACGGCACGTTTCAAGCCCTTGAGAATGCCGCCGCCGGTGGACGTTTCCATTTGAATGCCGTCTTCCATGAAACACATCGCGCCGGTTTCCGCCTGAACCCCTTCGCCGGGGTCCAGTTCGATTTCCACGAGTTGCATGTCGTCGCCATGAATGGCGTAGGTGATTTCGTCGGCCATGCTCAATCCTCCATATTCATTGCACTCTCAGTTCATAGAATGAGACCTGGCATCACAAGATGTTCCGCGTGTGGATCTTTAAGGTTTTGGATTCTCCGGTGCAGGCTTTTCGGCGGCAGGCTTGTCGTCCGATTGGACTTCTTTGGCCGCGATGGTGTCTGCCGCGTCCTTTGTCGTGACCAGCAATTTGTCGTACTGGTAAACGACGCCCAGATTCACGAAGCTCTTGAGCAAGCTGTCCTGCAAGAGCGACATCAATGTCGTGTCCGGGGTGGACTGGAACGACCAGATCCGTTCTTTGTCGGGCAGCGCCTTAACGGGGTCGTCCACGATGATCGTGATACCGAGGCGTTTGCTCAATTCGTCCATGATGACGATAAGGTCCTGGTTCTCATACTTGAGCGGCGGTTCGGGGATGGGTGCGGTGAGTTTGGCGGAGATTTCCGCCGTAATCTTGCTGCCTTGAATGAGATCGCCGGTTTTGGCGTCGCTCTCTTCGGCGGTGGCCTTTTTCGGTTTTACCGGTTCGATCTTGTCGTATTTGATGCTGGAGATTTGGTTGCGCGGAATCTTCATGGTGATACCATCGCCGACATCCAGCTCGATATAGGCAGGCGAGCGAGTGATCACCTGGACATTGCTGATGAGTTTGCCCGATTTCAGCGTCACGATGTCCCCCTTTGGTTCTTCAGGCGGTTCGGGCGCGGGGGACGCCTCTTTCTTCTCGGCAGGCTTCGCATCTTTATCCGCAGGTTTGCCCGCCGGTTGTGCGCTTGGAGGAGGGGGAGGCTGCGCGGACGGGGGCGGCTGATTAGCAGGCGCCTTAGGGGGTGCCTGCGCTACCGCGCCGATGCATACCAACAACAACAGACACGCAACCACCGCGCATTGTTTCATGGCCGGATCTCCTTTTGTAAAGCTATTCTAGGCTGCCGGTCGCGGCATGTCAAGCGCCATTAAGAGGCTTGAGGCTGGCGGAAATACAAGACGCAGTTCCGCCAGCCTAGATACTGGTTGCGTCGATTCGAAATCGACACGCGCTCGGAGTATGATGGAGGGCGGAGACGAGGTAGCGCGATGGAACAGTGGAGCGAAGGAGTCTACCTTCTGGGTCGGTACGGCGATCTGATGACCGGCTGTTGGTTGCTGACGAACGGGGCCAGCGCGGCGATCGTGGAAGTCCCGCCGCATGATGTGGACCAATGGTCGCCGGCCATTGCCGCGAAGCTTGCCGCGAAACAACTGTGCGTCAATGTCGAGTATATCCTCTGTTCGCACGCACATGGCGATCACCTGTCGCCGGAGACGCTACGCGAATTTCAACGTGCGTTTCCCAGTGCGGTATTGCACGTTCACGAGAGTTTCGAGCCGCATGTCTCCGGCATCGTCTCGACCCGGTATTTCCAGGGCGTCGTCAAGTTGGGACTCGACGGCGAAGCCTTGTTTCTCATCCACGCGCCCAAACACAGTTGGACGGATACGTTCATCGTGTTCCGGGGCGCGGCGTTCACGGGCGATTGGGAACTCAATACGATCCGGGCGGTCGACGACGAGCACGAGGAAAATCGCGTCCCGTTGGAAACGAAACTGCAATCGATCGCGTTGCTGCAAAGGTTTCCCGACGAACAGGGATACGTGGTCCACCAGACGTTTTCTTCGCACGCCAACGAGCGCCGGGACAATGTGGATTTCGCCGCGTTGATGGAAGATACCAAACAGGATCGGCAATTCTGGTGATCGTGTCGGGAGGCCCGAAAGGAATTCACAGTGCGCACGATCGTCTTTGGCTACAAGGGGCAACTGGGTCGCGACCTCATGAAAGTGTTTGCCGCAGAGGGAGTGGTGATCGGCCTCGACCTTCCCGAAATCGACATCGCCAACCGTTACGCCGTCTTGGCCGCGATGCGCCAAGGTGCGCCTGACCTCGTCATCAACGCCGCAGCTTATACCGACGTTGAAGCCGCCGAGAGCCACGCCGACGACGCCTTTCGCGTCAACGAGACCGGTGCGCGGCTCGTCGCCGAAGCGGCGGCCATGCAGGGCGCGCCCGTGGTGTACTTCAGCACGGACTATGTCTTCGACGGACGAAAGGCGACGCCCTATACGCC
>CAIYET010000987.1 GCA_903925285.1 Candidatus Hydrogenedentota bacterium
CAACTGGCGACCTTCACAACTGAAACCCAACTGCGCCTTAATAGAGGCATCGCTCAGAACTCTTTGACTATCGAGCAATGTACTTGTTCCTTTTTTTCTGACGCCAACAAAGGCCCAAGTTCGCATTGATGCTGGTTGAACTGTCGTGCTTACCCGCAGGTGTGCCTTGCCGTCCCCTCTATTGCCCATGATCATGGGGTCGTTCAAACTGTTGTATGGTGGCAGCACATTTACCTCAACACCCGGAAACTGGTCGGAAGCAACCTGATCGATGGTCAGTTTAACCATAGTCGCCGTGATTTTCTTGATTGTCGTCCCGGTTGCGCTATCCGTGATCGCGAACTGGTGGTCGCCGGTGGTGTAGAGTTTCGGGAGCATCAACCAGGACGCGCTTTTCGGCGTCCGAGAAGGCATGTTCTCGTTCGGTGTAGGAGAAGAGGATTTCGAGGCCCTCGCTAGCGTCGGCGGGGGTGACGGCGGGGAGTTTGCGGCACAGGGCAGAGCAAAGGTGCGCCTTGAGGGATTCGCTAACCATGTAGTCCACGATGTGGCGCGGCGTGTAGAAAGAACCGGTCTGTTTGCGGGCTGACTTTTCGGTCTCGGGGTTGTATTCGGCCAGGAGGCTCTCGAAGATGCGGCCGAGGAGTTCGGGATCGAGGGCGATTTCCTCCTCGATGGGGGTATTTTCGGTGACGGTGAACTTGAAGGCGTCAAGGATGGTGAAGAGGCCGTCTATCTTGACGGCGGTGTCTGTGGGGTTGCCGGTGGCGGCGCTGATGTCCTCGGGGACCTCTTTGCCGAAGAAGAGGAGGTTGGGGACGCGGGGTTGTTTGGCGGGGGTGTCGGAGAAGCCGTCAACGCGGACCTCGGTGTTGTCTTTGTCCAGGTAGTCGAGGCAGGCAAAGAGACCGCCGTTGAGGAAGGGGATTTTCTCAAAGAGGCGGGGGATGTCGCCGGGTTCCTTGAAGGCGGCTTCATGGCGGAAAAAGGCGTGGTCCATGTAGTGTTTGTTCACGCCTTTGTAGCGGCGGCCGTTGCGGAACTCGCGTTGGTCCAGGGGTACGGAGAGGGTCGGGAAGAAGAGGTTCTGGAGGATGGCGGTGTAGTAGGCGCCGTCGGTGCGGGAGAGTGGATCGCAGTTTTTGAGGACGTTGCGCGCGGTGGCGGCGGTGAAAAGGCCTGGCGGAACAAGGCGTTTTTCGCGGGCGAACCAGCAGAAGATGACGCGAGTTAGCATGCGTATGACGGCGATGCGGTTGCGCTGGTTGGCGTTGGCGATGCCGCCGTGGGGGAACGTTATGTCTTTGACGGCCCAGAAGAACCATTTCTGAATCTTGTTGTAGAAGGTGCGGTTCAGAAGTTCGACGTTGAAGACTTCTTCAAGGGCGGCGTGGAGGGTGTCGAAGTTGGAGACGGTGTTGCGTTTGGCGAGTTCTGGAATTGAGAAGGAAGCGAGAATGTCAAGGTGTCCCCGGTGGGGGTCGGCACAGCGGATGCCGTATATGAGGGTGACTTTGCCGAGTACGTCCTTGTTGGCGTCTTGTTTGTTGCGGCGGCGGTTGATAACGGCGATGGAGAGTGTGCCGTTGTATGAGAAGAGAACCATGACGGGCATGGTGAAGAGGCGGTTGATCTGGCGGGTGATCTGGGCGAGTTTGGAACGCGGGTAGGTGTCGCCTTTGAGGGCGATGTGGAAGAAAAGGTAGGAACGCATCAAGCCTTGGTCAACGCGGGTTTCTTCGAACAGAGTGCCTTCGCCGGTGAGATCGTCGTCGGTGAGTTGGAAGAGGATGTCTATGGAGCGCCACTCCGTGAGAAAGGCTTTGCGACGGGCGCGGAGATCGCCAGCGGGGTCAAACTCGGTGAGAAAGTCGTCCACACCGGAGAGGGGGAAGGTGCGGGTGCCGTTGTAGCCGAGGGTGGCGAAGAAAGCGCGGGCCGCAGTGCCAGTCGGTGACGTGCCGAGGGTCGCGAGTGCCTGGGCGCTCTTGGTGCGTGGGTCTGTCATGGGTTGTCTTGAATAACCAGCCAAGTGAGTAGTTCGAACTCGGCGGGGGTGGCGGTCTGGGTCGGAATGACGAAATCGCGGGTGGTTGTAAGGCCGCGGGCGATGCGGCGGCGGTAGTTCTTGCTGATGTCGGTCAACGCCTTTTCGAGGAGAGCGTCGTACTTTGACATGTCCTTGCCGTCTTTGGTCTGGCGGTCAAACAGGTCGCAGAGTGCGGCATAGGCGGCGGTTTTGCCGGTGCAGAGTTCCCGGTAGAGGGTGAGTATCTGTTTTGGCATGCCGAATGTGAGGCGCACATTGCCGTTGTCCTGAATGTAGACAAGATAGCATGGGTGCAGGGGATTGATCTGGCGGGGTGTTTCGGGATCCTCATCGGTTGCCGGTTTCTGGCGGAAGCAGAAGATGACACCGGGCGTGACAGTGGCGAACAGGTCACACTTCGGGGGGACAACGGCATAGAGGCCGAGCGGAGCGTTTTCGAGAAGTTCGCGGTTCTTTTCGAGGAACTTGAGCAGGTCGGCGCGGAAATCCTCCAGTGAGAAATCGGAGAGGGAGAAGGATTCGTTGGTGTCTTCGAGATCGATAACCTCGTCTTTGAGGCGGATCAATTGGCGTGCGCGGTAACGGAGTTGGGTGTCGTCGACGATGTCTTCGAGTGTCTTGTTGACCAGAAGGTTGTCTTCCTGGGTGGCGGAAATATCCACAAGCGCCATGCGAGCTTCGACGCGGTGTTTGAGGTTGATGTATTTGTTGAGGTCGTCGGTGGGCCAGAAATTAACGAGTTGGATGGCGGGGTTGCGTGAGCCGATTCGGTCAATGCGGCCGAAGCGCTGGATAATACGGACCGGATTCCAGTGGATGTCGTAGTTGACTAGATAGTCGCAGTCCTGGAGGTTCTGGCCTTCGGAAATGCAGTCGGTGGCGATGAGAAGGTCGATGCCGCCTTCCTGCGGGAGCGAGGTCAGTTTGGCGCGTTGTTTGGAGCGGGGGGAGAAGTTGATAAGGATGTTGTTGTACTCGGTTTGTTTGCCGAATCCTTGGGGGCGGTAGGTGGTCTGGTTCTCGGTGGAACCGCTGACGAGTGCGCTGTGGATGCCGTACGTTTCAAGTGCCCAGGCGTGAAGGTTGCGGTAGAGATACTCGGCGGTGTCCGAGAAAGCGGTGAAGACCACCACCTTGCGGTTGGGTTGCCCGTCGCGGTCGATGGTGGGATGCGTGAACTTTCCGGTGAGAAGGCTTTTGAGATCGGCGAGTTTCAAGTCGCGCGAGTGGTCGACGTCATGAGCCTGGAGATAGAGTTTGTGAAGTTCGCGTTTATCGTCGTGGAGTGCTTTGAGGAAATCGTCCACGCGCAGGTGAGCGAACCGAAAGGTTTTCTTCTTGCCGGTGCTGAATTCCTGAGTGAAGTCGAAGAGTTCGGGTTGTTCAGATTCGTCGGCGTCGGTGGTGGTATCGGGGATTTCGAGCGTGGCACCCTTGATGGTCTTGTATTTCTTGAGGTCCTGTTCGAGTGCGTCAATGCGATCAATGGTTCGTTTGAGTGTTAGTTCGAAGGCCTTGACGGAACTTTCCAGGCGTTTGAGAAAGTTGACTTTCATCATGCCGATCAGAAAGTTTTCGCGTCCGAGTTGGTCAAAGTTCTTGACCTTGGTGTTGTAGATGGAAAGGTATTCTTGCTTAACGAAAAAGGTCGGGTTGAAGAGCGAGAGTTTGTAGGCCTCGATTTGGGTGCTGATTTCGTCGTAAGACAAGAACAGGCCTTGGGAGTCGATTTGTGTAGAACGGGAAATGGGTTTGAGGCGTTCAGGGAAACCGCCGAGGCGGTTCATTTCGGCGGGGTAATAGCGAATGATGTGTTTGCGAGCACGGGCGATTGTCAGGCCGTCGAGAAGGCGGAAGAAATCGGGACCGAGTTTGTCCAGCAGGTCTTCTGTCTTGCGCAATTCCGGGGGAAGTTTGGCCCAGTTGGTAAACTGGCCTTGGGCCGTTTTGAGCAGGGCGGAGTAATCGGGGATGCCAAAGGATGTTGCGTTATCGGCATAGGCGGTGTCATTGCCGGCGGTGAACAGGGCGATCTGGTTGCGCAGGTCGCGCAGACTGTTGTTGACGGGGGTGGCAGAGAGGAGCAGGACTTTGGTTTTGACACCCGAGCGGATGATGTCTTCCATCAATTTCTGGTAGCGGCTCTTTCGCAGTTTGCCATCTTCATCGGGACGCCCCGGCGCATCGTTGCGAAAGTTGTGAGACTCGTCTATGACCACAAGGCCGTAGTTGGCCCAGTTGACCTGTTCGATTTGCATACCGCCGACGGTGGGGCCGGTTACTCTGGAGAGGTCGGTGTGTGTCAGGACATCGTAGTGCAGGCCATCCTTTTGGAATGGGTTGAGGACGTTATTACCTCGGTAGGACAACCAGTTCTCGCTGAGTTTCTTTGGGGTCAGGACAAGTATGCTTTCGTTGCGGAGTCGGAAGTAATGCATGACCGCAAGCGCGGTGAACGTTTTGCCCAAGCCGACACTGTCGGCGAGGATGCAGCCGTTGTGATCGAGTAATTTGTTGATGATGCCCTTCACGCCATCGCGTTGGAATTCGAAGAGATATTTCCAGATGGCGGATTGGTCGAGGGCTAACTTTTGAAGAATGTCGGTGATTTCTTTGTCTTCGGCCATGTCTTTCGCGAAGACATGGAAGAGAGTCTTGAAGTAGATCAATTCTGGTGACTGGTTCGTGTAGAGTTTTTGGAGAAAGTCAAGAACATCGGCTTTTACGTCGCAGACCAGTTTGTCGTCTGACCAGATCTCGTCGAACCATGCGAGCAGGTCGTCGCGGTCGCGTTGGTCTGTGATCTCCATGTTGAGTTCGATGTTGTTCTGGCTGTCGGCCATGCCGAGACCGCGGGTGGTGAAGTTCGAGCTTCCGAACATAGCGCGGCTGTCGCGCCCGGGCGGTGCTACGTGGTAGAGTTTGCCGTGAAGCAGGGCGCGGTTGATGACGGATTTGATCTCGACTTTCGAACGGATCCATTCGGCGCAGCCTTTGACGGCAGTTTTCTGTCGGAGTGCGTCTTTCAGGTCGAGTGTGTTGTTGACGATGGCAAAGCGTTTGCTGGCGGTCTTCTCTGGATCGATCTTGTTGACATAATCGGGGTCGCCGAATAGAAACCGCATGCTGGCGATGGCGTCCAGTTGTTCACGAAGTTGGTCGTAGGCTTGGACCGTGAAGTATGCTGATGCGACGGACAGAACGGCGTCCGGCGAAAGGTTCTCTTTGAGAAAGCGCGCGGCTTTGTCGCGCTTGCAGTTATCGCGGATATTTGAGTTTACCGTGGACATAAGGGTTCAAAAAACGGTGGTGTCGCGGCGTTTGTTTTGGTTGCGTCGGTGCGGTTCGCGTGGACAGTTGGACGATACTCCGAAAGAGGCGGGAGGGCAAGACGGGGGCGTGTGTATTGCGCGCGTGGATGGCGGTTTGCCTTGTTGGCGTTTGGCGTCCCATGGCAGTGGACCAGGACTGACGGTCTTACGGCCGGCGAAAGGTGGTTTCCTTCGCTGTCGCTCCGGGGCGC
>CAIYET010000988.1 GCA_903925285.1 Candidatus Hydrogenedentota bacterium
TCCACTGCGTCCCGCAGGTTGGTTTACCAGACGGCCTCGGAGGGCCGTCCTACGGGTAAGTTATTTCCTGCCGCTCGCCTTGGGTCTCCGACCCGACCTCAGAAACATCGGAAAAGGACGGGTCAGGAGACCTGAGTATTACCCACATCTTTTTCGTTGGGCATCAGCACCTCGGGCAAGAAGCATGAGTTTTTCGAAGCCTCGCCACAGGGTGATCCAGCCGGGTTCGCCATCAGATTTGCGGCCCAGGTGACCACCGAGGCCGGCTACGGCGCGCAGGAATTCACGTATCGTCATTCTCGGATTCAGGGGCTTCTTTCGTACGACTTGTATCAGCGTTACCCACTGGGCGGGAGCCACTTCGACCGCGGGGCGGTCGGGCGTTTCGCGGGCGGCGGTCTTAAGTTGCATCAACCGCACCGCAACCACCGATAGTAAGCCCGTCACGCGTTCCAGTCGCTCGGCCGTTTCGTAGTAACGACGCTTCACGTGGCAGCCCGTCTTGAGCGCCTTGTGATAGTCTTCGATCGTTGGCCGGCATTGATACCAACCGATGACAGTTTGCGCTGCGGCGGCGTCCGTGACGGGTTCCATCGTGTATAGCACCCAACGCACCGGTGTCGCCCCGGCGGGCGGTTGCGTTTCCCGCAGTTCGACGACCCAGAGTTGCAGCGGTTTCGCAGGCCGGTGTTCGCGCAGCCACGGCGTCAGCACGCTGGGCAACGGCATCTGTACTTCCGCATAACGCAATTCCAGCGTCGCGATGCGCGCCGGCTGTTTGTCTTTGGCCGGTACTTCCAATGTTCGCGTCTCACGCTTCGGTAATGCTTGCAGCAGCTCGTCCAATCGCACGCGTTGGCCGTCCGGCGTCAGCAGCCAACGATTCAGCCGCGCCGCGCGAATCACGCAACTGTTGTCCTGGGCGCGAATGCGGCAAAAGACCTCGAAGTCATCCGCGCCGCGATCATCGACGTGAACCCACTTCACGCCGGTCGGCGCCGGGCCGACGGCATCCACTAGTTTGCCCCACACGACCGACTCGCGATCCGCCGCACGCCGCTGGCTGTTCTTCGCCTTTCGGCGTTTCGGCTTGGATTTGCGGTAAAACAAGAGTTGCCCCGCCATGCCATCGACGCGACCGTTTCCCGCGTCCACCATCAACGCCGAATGCAAAAAGAACCCGCGACCAAAGCCGTTCCCCGTGGGACCCAGGCCCGTCGCGCGACGCGAACAACCGAAATCGACTTCGGTCGTGTCATTGATGAGCAGCTTCACGTCGCCGGGACGGCACGCCCCACGCGTCTGTTCGCAATGCGGCCGGACGATCTCGTCGAACGTCACGTCCTCCTGATCGAACAGGCGATACGCGGCCTTGCAGTCGCCCCACGATTCAGTTTGCTCGGGTGTGCTGCCGTCGGGCCGAGCCGCTGCCTGCTCCGCGAGTTTGACCAGCCGCTTTGTCCGCCGCTGATCGCCGAGTTTACATTCGCCGAACGTCACCTGAGCCCATTCCTTCGTTTCCAATACGACCATCGCGCCCACCCTCCGTGTAGGCGGCGCGCCGCCGCTGGCAGCCCTGCGCCGCTCCTCGCGACGACCTCGGCTTCGACCGTCCCTGAAGCCCCGCGGCGAACATCCCCCCTCGCCGAGTCGCGTTTCCTACCTACGCAAGCAAATCCCTCGCCAATGCCAAATATCGCGAATTCCCCACGAAATCCCCAGCTATCACACCGGAGAATTCCTGTAGAATCTACAACCTTGTGGGTAATACTCAGGCATCGTGGCCTATATCCTGCTGGGCGAAGTGAACATTGGCCGGCGCCGGGTCGAGCGGATGCGAAAGACGCTGGCAGAGATGCCGAACGCAAACGAAGCTGCCGGAGCGGATGCGGAGAACGTGCAGGCCGACTTACCAGAACGCTATGTGCACCTGTTTCGGGTGGGGTATTCGATCAACGGATTTGATCCGATCGGGGGCAACCGGGCGGATTTGATGCAGGATTCAAACGCGACCATCGACGCCATGGTGGCCGACATCGATGCCGCGCAGGACCA
>CAIYET010000989.1 GCA_903925285.1 Candidatus Hydrogenedentota bacterium
GCGATGGCGAAGATCAAGACCGAAGAGAAAGACACTGCGTTCGATGCGCTGGTCGGGAACATGACGACGCAGTTACAGCAAGCGGAAGTGGACGCGGCGAGCGATCCCGTCAAGTTGGAGACGATCGGCTGGGGCAAGAAGACTCCGGCCCAACCCAGCAACCCGCCGAACCCGCCGCGCGCGGTTGAAGCGATCACGCAAGGTCCCGGCACGGTCTATCTCGATTGGAAGACGCCCATCATCGGCGGCAAAGGCGGGCCGGTCCGCGCGTACGTAATCTATCGGCGTGAACAACCGCAAGGCGGCGGCGCATTCGGTAGTTGGGAACAAGCAGGCATGGCGCTCGAAACGCATGCGCTACTTTCGAATCAATCGCAACGCCGCGAAATCGAATATCGCGTTATCGGCGTCAACAGCGCCGGAATCAGCGTCCCGAGCAATACCGCTGCCGTGGTGTTGTGAAAACGAACGCAGAAGTAGTACGATGAACACGAAACGACAACAAGGAGAAATATCGGAAACGGTAAGAGGCAGATTCTAGGCGTCATGCCTTGAGCGGGTGTGCATAAAACTTCCACGTTTGATGAACAAAGAACCGCGCAAGTGCGAGACAAGCTCCGTTTTGGATCATAGAACCCGGATATAGACAAGCCAACCCTATATATGGAAACGACGATCCCCAGCTTCTTGTTGGCGGCACCCTCGCGCGACCTCGTGGCCAGCGCGAGACAGGAAATCACGCGCGCTTGGTGGCGACAGGATCACGCGCGATTCGAGGTGTTTGTGTCGCAAACGGTTCTTGATGAGGCGCAGAAGGGCAGTCGTTCCGCCGCGCGAAAACGCCACGAGTTTCTCGAACCGTTCCAGATTCTTGCCACAACGCACGAGGTGGATCGGCTGGCCGAACTGTATGTCCGCAAGCATATTGTTCCGGACGAGAAGCTGGGCGATGCCCTCCATCTGGCGCTGGCGAGCATTTATCACATGAATTTCCTATGCACGTGGAATCTGAAACATATCGCCAACGCCTTTGCGATCCGCCGCCTGAGGGCGTTGAACGAGGAACAAGCGCTATTCACTCCGGAAATATGTACACCGGAGCAACTATTGGGAGAATGAGAAGTGAAAACAGACCCGATTCTGCGCGAAGTCCATCGGATGAAAGATCTATTCGCGCGAGAAGTAGGATATGACTTGGCCAAGATGTGCGAACGTCTCCGCGAGGACGAAAAGAAACACCCCGAACGCATGGTCTACCCTCCGTCAGAAACCCTCGCGAGGGGCAAGCGCCGCACGGCAACCCAGAAAGCCGCAAAATAAGAGGGCATCCGCCCCGCGCGGTTGAGGCGATCATGCAAGGTCCCGGCAAGGTCTATCTCGATTGGAAGACGCCCATCATCGGCGGTAAGGGCGGGCCGGTCCGGGCGTATGTGATCTATCGCCGCGAACAGCCGCAAGGCGGCGGCGCATTCGCCAGTTGGGAACAAGCAGGCATGGCGCTCGAAACCCATGCGCTGCTCTCGAATCAATCGCAACGCCGCGAAATCGAATATCGTATCATCGGCGTCAACAGCGCCGGAATCAGCGTTCCGAGCAATACCGCTGCCGTGGTTTTTGAAGGGAAATCGAGGGGCAGTGCGATGAACGTCAAATGGCGAAAACGAGGAGAGTACCGAACTCGGCTCTCGAAACCATCAAGAATCAATTATGATATCCCCTGAATTCTCTGATCGTATGATGGAACCCTGAATTACGAATACGGAATCGTATATAAAAAGGAACAGGCAAAATGCCATTGGACTTAACGCTCAATTTATTGAAACAACAAGCAACGCTATTTGCACGGATGGAATCCGAGCATGACGAAAAAGTCCTTTTCGGTGTTACAGATGGGAAGGCCGTGGGAACTTACCTGGAACATAAGTTTCAGGATTATTTGCTTACCAAGTACACCTATATTTTTGGCTCGTCGGCCAAAGGGATTGATTTCCCTGAATTGGAAGTGGATCTGAAAACGACCAGTTTCAAGCAACCCCAATCATCCTGTCCCTTCAAATCGGCACGGCAAAAAAATCTATGGCTTGGGTTATCATCTGTTGGTCTTCGTATATGAAAAAACGGACAACCATGCCAAGCAAACGGGGCGGCTGAACATTTTGCACACGGTTTTTGTTGATCGGTCTAAGACAGCGGATTTTCAAACGACATCCGGACTTCGCAATATCATTGATAATGATGGCAATGTTGATGATATCCTTGCTTTCTTTTCGGAAAGGATGTTGCCTGTTGACGAAATACAGATGCAAACTCTTGCGGAGGAAGTCCTGAATAATCCACCTGAACTTGGATATCTCACCATTTCAAATGCCTTGCAATGGAGGCTTCAGTATGGACGAGTCATTCAGCAGGCAGGGGCGGTTTTAGGAATTGAACGGTTATGACCGCGCAAAAGGAGTTTGGCGATTTTCAGACACCCGTGATTCTGGCAGAAAAAGTGATCGCGCTTGTCTCTTCGCTCTTCGGCGCGCGGGATCTGGTGGTAGAGCCGACGGCTGGTTTAGGATCTTTTCTTGAAGCGGCGAATATGGAGTGGGGGTCGTCAGCAAGATATGAAGGGTATGAGATTAATCCCGCATATGTCCTCAAGACATCGGCGCAGTTCGCGGGAAAGGATATTCTTCTCAAGGAACAGGACTTTTTTAGCGCGGATTGGGAAGCTATTCTTGGCGCCGATCCTGAAGCAAAGTTGCTTGTTGTTGGCAATCCGCCTTGGGTGACCAATTCAGCTTTAGGCACGCTTGGAAGCGCGAATCTGCCAGACAAGACGAATTTTCAGGGATTGCGCGGATTCGATGCTAAAACCGGGAAAGCAAATTTTGATATTGCCGAGTGGATGCTGATCAAGCTCTTCGAGTCGCTCCCGCCGCATGGCGCAATGGCCATGCTATGCAAAACCATGACCGCGCGCAAGGTGTTGCTCCATTTTTGGAAAACCATTGGTGGTGTGGCAGATGCCAAGCTATTTTCAATTGACGCCAAAACCCATTTCGGCGTATCGGTGGATGCGTGCCTATTCTATGCGTCCGCCCGCCCGAGCAAGCAGCAGACGGCGGAAGTATATCTCGCCCTTTCCACAAAGGAAGCCCTAACCGAATTTGGCATCAAGGACGGCCGTCTTGTATCCAATATCCGTAGTTATGTCAGCCATATGGATATTGACGGCGGGTCGTCATACATATGGCGTTCGGGGCTCAAGCATGACGCGGCAATGGTCATGGAGTTGACACCTGAAAACGGACACTACCGGAATGGTTACGGAGAGACGGTCGTTGTCGAAAACACCCATGTTTACCCCTTGCTGAAATCATCCGATGTTGCAAATGGCCGGATTGCGCCACGTCATTTCGTTTTGGTCACTCAGACCAAAACGGGAGACGCCACAAATCTCATTTGCGATACCGCGCCCAAAACCTGGCAATATCTGGAAAGCCATGCGCATATCCTCGACGCAAGAAGAAGTTCGATTTACCGGAAGCGTCCACGATTTTGCTTATTCGGAATTGGCGACTATTCATTTGCGCTGTGGAAAGTTGCGATTTCCGGGCTATACAAAACTTTACGATTCGTCACCATACCACCCCTGCAAGGCCAGCCGGTTATGCTCGACGATACCTGCTATTTTATTTCCTGTAATTCAGAACAAGAGGCGCGGTTCTTCTGCGAGTTATTGAATTCGTCGGCATGCCAGGAATTCCTGGAATCGCTCGTGTTTCTGGATTCCAAGCGGCCCGTTACCACCGAGGCGCTTCGCAGGATTTCACTCCGCGCTATCGCCAGCAGACTTGGCAGGCTCGATGAATTCGAGTCTATTATTGCCGCTACCTGTTATTCCGTGAAAGAGACTGGCGGGCAGCTTGGTTTTGTTATGGAGGATAAGAAAGAATACAAAACGCGATCTCGAAGGGGACGTTCCAAATAGGAGACTCCAATGAAGAGAATAACGTACCGTCTAAAATTATTCCTTAGAGTTTCCAGCGACTAAGGGACCTGGGGTTCAATACCGTTCAAGTGAATATCGCCTGGGGGTATCGTCCGGGAGGTGAGCCGCAAGATCTGGAAGACGTGTTTGATGTTCCGGAACAATTGCGCGGCCAGGCGGAGATGCTGGAGGATCAGTCGCCTGAGAGGCGCGTCCAACGGCTCGCGGACTTGCACAGGGCGCGGCGTATCGCGTAGCGGAGATAACGGAGGTACATTGCGAATCAGCCGCATGGGCGTGCGTGCCGGGTTTGCGCACACGCCCGTTTGCTTTCGCGTGGCTCGATGATCTCGTTTTGAATGAAGACGAAGAACAGTATCCGCGTGACTGGCTCGCCGCAGACCCATTCGCCATTGATGGCGTCGCTCAAGGGAATAACCTATGATACGGATTGCGTATGCGTGGCGATGCCTTCGGCCTTGGCCGCGGTGGCTTGATCCGTGTCGAAAGTGGCCAGTTCCGCGGACAGGATGCTCGCCATCCCCACATGCAAAGCGTCCATGGCGCGTACCGGACCGGGAACCCTACCCGCAATGTCCTCGGCCTTGCGGAAGGCAGCGACCGGCAACGGCTCGACGCGCAAGAGAGCATTCGCGATGGCGGTGGAGAGTCCCGCCAAGGCCGCCGCAAGTTCGTTGCCAGTCAAGACGCCGCGTTTGCGTTTACGGATCAACGATATCCGGGTCTCGGTTACGGTCAGTTCGCTGATGACCACTTCCGTTGACGATGCAAGGATATCCAGCGCGCGATTCGTGAATGCCTCGGGCGAGAAGGCGGCCACCAGTACCGACGAATCCAGATAGAGCTTCATCGATCCGATTCCCGGCGCTCATCAACGACTTCGCTGCCTTCGTACGGAGGACTGACAAATTGATGCTGCAATGCCA
>CAIYET010000990.1 GCA_903925285.1 Candidatus Hydrogenedentota bacterium
CACCGGCAACCAGATGCCGTAAGCATGACGGATTATCACTGGCAAACCTTCCTGCGGGCGATACACCGCGTGTTAGCTTGAGGAGCCCGGTGCGGGAATACTGCACGCCGGGATCTGTGAGGGGGGCGCCGGGCAACCGGTGTCCCTACCTCGACAACAAAAAGTGGCGCGCCCGCTGGGACTCGAACCCAGGACCCTCTGCTTAGAAGGCAGATGCTCTATCCAACTGAGCTACGGGCGCACTAAGATAATTATCAAGCACTTACAAAAGACGTAGAATCTAAATATTGACAATCTGATACTGCAATCTGATACTGGTTGCATGAAAAAGCCCCAAACGGGAGATGCTTCCCTTTGGCAGAAAACTCAATACGCAAACCTAGTAAGATACGAACCATCGAAAGCGTATTTCGCACGAATTCGCATCGGCGGCAAGCTGATTCGGCGGTGCCTCAAAACCAAGGTGCTTTCGGTGGCCAAGCTACGCCTCGGAGACTTGGAAAAGAAGGAACACCAACTGGCCGAGCATCAGGTTGCGGCAGCTGATGGTTCCATGAAGGTGGATGATGCCCTCGCAACATATTGGCAACGGTTAGAGGGCGACGCATCCATTAAGCCACGAACAAGGGAATACCACCAGCAACGCATAACGGCTTTGTTCAAGTCGTGGCCGGAACTGAAGCGAACCGAGGTCCGGGGTGTCACCAAGACTGACTGCCTGAACTGGGCTGCGAGGTTTGGCAAGAACTCCAGTGCGACCGCGTTTAATCACACCATCGGAATTCTGAGGAGAATTCTGGAGGTCGGGGTTGAATCCGGCGTGCGTTACGACAATCCCGCTCGCTTCATAAAACGGCTCAGGGAGAAACCCAAGAAACCGGAGCTGCCTGAATGTGATCAGTTCGATGGTTTTGTGGCTGAAATTGAAAATGGTGGAGCACGTGATTCAAGAAACTGTGGTGCCCTCGTGCGGTTTCTGGCCTACGGAGGCTTTCGGAAAACTGAATCGGCAAACATCACCTGGGCAGATTGTGATTTCGCAAAAGGAAAAATCGTGGTGCGGGGCGATCCGGTGACCGGGACAAAGAACAGCGAAATCCGGGAGGTGCCAATGATCCCTGATATGCTCCAACTGCTGGGACGATTGCGGGCTGAGCGACCGGACGAAGCTCCCGAAATCCCAGTGATGCGTGTCCGGGAGTGTCAAAAAGCGATGGACCGGGCCGCGAAGGTGATTGGCATGCACCGAATCACGCACCATGATCTGCGACACTTGTTCGCAACCAGGTGCATTGAATCCGGCGTCGATATTCCCACCGTCAGCCGTTGGCTCGGGCATAAAGATGGCGGGGCTTTGGCCATGAAGGTGTATGGGCACTTGCGGGACCAGCATTCGGTGGAGATGGCCCAGAAAGTGACATTTTCAAAGGCTCGGCTGGACAAGGCTGAAGGCTCGTCAAACCCGATTCCCATGTCCCGTTGACACCGAGCATTGTTGAGCTAAGTTACACGTCGTGATCGTATGATCTATTGATAAGGCGAACAACAAAGCCTTGGAATGGATAACAGTCACTTATGGGCTGTATTGCGTATTGGATCAAAGAGACCTTGGGTGTTGGCAACTCCATCGAACGTAAGGATGGCGAGGTGATTGTGCGTCATCACTCAGAAAGAACGACTGAAACAATTACGCCGTCTCAGTTTATCCCTGCCTACCGGAAAACTAAGACGGTTGACGACGACGGCGATGTCGTTGAAGAATCGAAGCAGCTCTTTTGGTGGGAATATGACGTTCGCCACCCAAAAGAGAAGTGGCAAACGAACAACCAGAGTTGGCTAGGGCAACACAGGAACATGTCCGGAGACCACAAGAAGAAGATGTGGAGGAGCACGGGGCGGAAGAGGAGAATAGTTGGTCTGCGAAACGCTTTGAAGGTCGAATAGGTTACTTAAGGTCCCTGCTGGTTATCCTCGATCGCTGGCAGAGTCAAGGAAAACACGAGGTTCCAATCGGTTTTGTAGCGGGGACACACTGGACCAAACGGAAGAAACTGAGTGATGTTAAAGATTTGCTCTGGAGTGAGGAAATGAAGGAAAGGGCAGTGACCTTCCCAAAAGTGCCACCACCAACTGCTGAGGAGTATCCGAACCGCCAAAGGTTCCGTGACGCCGTCTACGAATTTGCCCTCTACTGGCATGCACAAGGGGTGAAACTAGACCTCAAGGACACGGTCCAGCGTGCAAGATCAGAGGGAAGAATTTCCAAAGCCTTGAGTAAGCGCATTCTCGAACAGCAGCACAAACGTGGGAAATAGCAGCCTTTGGTGGGCGTTATCCTGACCGCCGAGCTGGATCGGACCGGGGAGTTGAATGATGTGCTTGCCCGCGATCCGTCATTCTGTGCCTGTGGCGAGGATCTTCAAACGCTGGATTCGCTTATACAAGGTCTGATAATTGATCCCTAGCAGTTCTGCAGCCTTGCGTTGATTTTCTCCGGCTTCGTGCAGCGCATCTTCAATGAACGCTGTCTCAATCAAGTGCAAACGCTCGTCGAGCCTAAAGTCCGGTTCTCGCATCCTGGAAAATGTGTTGAACACCTTCTGTGCCTCTGGGTGCAAAAGCTGCACGTCGATGTCTGCCCGGCTCAGTTCTGGATCTGCCGACATAATCAGCGTCCGCGTAAGCACGGCTTTGAGTTCGCGCACGTTGCCCGGCCAGTCGTGTTGCTTCAACCGCCGCATCGCTGCGGCGGACAACTTTCTGGGTTTGAACGCGGGCTCTGTCTTGCAGAACTCGTTGTTGATCTCTTCGACGAGCCTCTCTGCAAGCAAAGGGATGTCAACCCTTCGCTCGCGCAGAGAAGGAATCTGGATCGGGAAAGTGCATAAGCGATGATAAAGATCATTTCGGAAGAGATCGCTCGCGGCGCCTGCCAGCAGATCTCGATTCGTTGCCGCCACGATTCGCACATCAATGGTATTGCCCCCTTGTCCTGGTTTTCCAACGCGCTCTATCTGGAGACAGGTGGGAGATCCACCCTTTGCTGTAGATTCAATTGCACGGAGTAATTTCGCTTGGCCTTCGGGTGTCATGTCTCCAATCTCATCCATGGGTCATCTGGCAGTCGTGTGGGTGAATTGGGGTGTTTTAAGGGGCTTAGAAACGAGATAAAACGAGCAGGGGGGCGGGCTGCGAGCCAAACAGCTCGCGCCCCCCTGCGTCGAAGGTTCGTTTGATGTTCATTGGGTGGACCTCAGATTACGAAGACTCCGTGAACCGTA
>CAIYET010000991.1 GCA_903925285.1 Candidatus Hydrogenedentota bacterium
TATTTGCCCTTGCTCGCCGGGAAGTAATTGCCGTCGCCAAAGAGATGCATCCCGAACGCCAGCCGGAACAGCTCCGGCTCCTGCTCGCAGTCCGCGTGAATGCGCATCTCTCCCGCGTCCGCATCGTAAATCACCACATCATGCCGCTCCGGCCGGTAGATCATGCTGCCGGACTGCAGATCCTTCAAATCCACACACCCATCCCGCTTGATCGGCTGCGCGTGCCGCACGTAAAACCAATATTCATGGTCGTGCTCGCGCCAGAAGACCCGCGCACTGCGCCCGCGCTGATGCGCCTCGTACCAGCTATTCAGGGTCTTCTCCAATGCCGCCAGGCTGGCCGGCGGATGAAAATCGGCCTTCCTCCGGCGCGCCACGTAATAGACAAACGCCCGGTACCGCGCCACCGCCTTCTCCGCGTAGATTTCCTGGAACAACGACCGGTTGGTCAACAGCAGGTGCGCCGCCACGTCCTCCGGCGAGCTGTCGGCCGGGAAGGTGAACTCCATCTGCCGGGCCTTTACCGTGTCCAGGATCTTGTCCATCGTCCCCGGCCCCGACATCTGTTTCACCATGTGAAACTTCTCCACCAGCTCCCGCGGGATGTCGTCCGGCGACAGGAAGATTGTCGCCAGCGCCTGGTAATCCAGCCCTGCCGCCTCCCCGACGGCCGGCAGCTCCACCCCCTTTCCGGCTATGAATTCCCGGTGTTCATCCATTAATGCCACCAGGGTCCGCGGGGAAATCTCCCGCAACGTGCCCGCCTCTGAATACCGACGCAAATTGACTGTGTTCATGTTCCAGCTACGCCTTCTGACTTCGCCCGCCTGTCGTGCCCATCACGGCCCCGGCCCGCGATCTCTGCCCCCATTCTCAAGGCACTACCGGGCGCCAGGCAACACGAAGTTATTCAATTCTCCGACAACTTATTCACACCCGCCCGCCGCCCCACCTTCAGCCTAAATTCGGCAGTTGAAACGCTGAAACCACAGATAGACAGGAACACTGATGCAGACCCCGGCGAAGGCCTTCACCTTGCGGCTGAGGCGGGCTTGCTCGGCATTAGGCTGCAAATCTGTGTTCATCTGTCTTCATCTGTGGTTGAACTGCTGTTTTTAGGTTCAAAGCCCTTCTTGCTTCCTTGGCGCACTCCATGCCCGCTCCGGATTCACACCGTCTCGATTCTTCGTGCAAGCAGCTATTAATCCACATACCATTTGCCCACGCTTGGTGGTTCCTGACGGATTAGCAACGCTTTCCGACGCCCCCAAAGCGCCCGTCTCTGGGCGCCTTCTCGGCCGCGTGCTTCTCCGTCCTACTACCATGGCACTACTTGCAGGCATGAAAAAACTTATGAAAAGTGTTAAACAACACTTGCACTATATCCGATGATATGGAAAAGTGTCAATACATACGTGAAAGCGACCTTCCGCCATTGGCAAGTGCCGAACAGATCGCCCAGATCAGGGCTGCCTGCGACCAGCGTGCCATGGCTGAACTTGGCTTCTCAGCCAAGAAGTCAATTGCCGCTTGGCAGATTCAGGAAGTACAGCTCCGTGGCGCCGTTATCCGCCACATCAATGCCGGAAAGAGACTGTTTCACAAATACAAGGACGACGGCAGCGGTAAACTCCTGCTCAATCATGTGCAGGCAAACGTCACCCTTCAATCTGGCCCCGACATCTATGTCGAGGCCGTCTTGATGCAGGATGCACTGATTATCCTTTACGCACACGACCACACTCCCGGAAAATTCCGGCTCCCACAATGACCCCTCCAAAACCAGCCAAAACCTTAGCCGGCCAGCAATGCCCAATTTGCGACGCCGGCAAATTTCAACTCGCCCAAATCAACTACACCGAAGAAGTCGCCTCCGACAACCCTATCGAAATTCGCGGCCTCTGGGTTGATCGTTGCGACCACTGCGGCGAGATCGTCTTTCCCGGCGACACCACCCGTTTCATCGAATCCGTCGTCGCCGAGCAAACCGAGCAACTAACCCCCCACGAGTTAGAGCGCATCCGCGAAGACCTCGGCGTCGCCACCCAGGACGAAATGAGCGAAATCCTCGGCCTCGGCCAAAAAACCTACCACAAGTGGGAAAGCGGCA
>CAIYET010000992.1 GCA_903925285.1 Candidatus Hydrogenedentota bacterium
CATTAAGACCCAACCGATGCGAACCAAGAGCAAGAAAACGAAGACCGAAAAACTACCAGCTTCTCACCAAACACCGGCATGAGTTCAAAGAAATCCAGCATCGCAACAGGTACGCCAAAACGCCTTAAGTTAGTGCCATTCGGAGCTGTCCCCGAAGTCGACGTATCCGTGAACTGAACCGTCATCGGCGGAACACCTGCTTCGGGATTGGCCGTGAAGCAGGAAGTCGGCGGGCCATACTCATACGCGCCCATATCGACTCCGCTTCCCGCTGGCCGTACTGTCCCGACGATATCCGTGCCGGGCGCGCCTGACGGCGTTCCTGCATCGATACACGGCGAGTTCCGTTGAAGTCTGAAATTGACGTTCGCGGGGTCAACGAAGGCGGGATCGGCGTTGATGTTGCCAGTACCCAACATGTCTGCCCTGACATCAGAATACGACACATTGGCGCCATTGTCTATGGGGCTCTGTGTATCCCACAGAATGCAATTGGTGACGATGGGTTGGGCGCCGCTGACCATTCGTATGCCGTCCGAATTAGAGGCGCAGGTACAGTTAGTTAGGACCGGCGAAGATCCGTCGTTATGCATGGCCCCACCCATGCTTCCTGCCGTATTCGCATAAAACAAGACGTTGATAACCGAAGGGGATGCCCCGCTCCAATTCCCCATGCCGCCGCCTCCGGAACTCGCATGATTGCCGGTAAAGATACAGTTGGACACGGTACAAGAGGATACTTGGGAGTTATGCATGCCCGCGCCGTTGACAGCTGCCCCCCTCTGAATCGTGAAACCATCGATGACGGTGTTCGTCGTGTTGCCGTTGTTTACGCAGACCCGCGTGTTCTCGCCGTCTATCACGCAGGTGTGGGCCGCCCAGTTCCGTTGCTCGCGTGCGGTTTCCCCTCCTGCGAATCCCCCGAATACCGTGACATTCGAGAGAAGATTCAACACTTGGTTCGCCGAACTTGTGTACGTCCCTTCGGCAACCCATACCTCGCCGCCCCCTGCGTTGGCGGCGGCATCAACGCCCAATTGAATAGAAGTAAATGCTGTGGGCCAGGACGTTCCGTTTGCCGTACTGGCGTTGTCCTTGTCTACGTACCACACCGCCCCAACAGCAGCATGAGCGACGCACATCAGTACTGCTACCAGAAGAAAAACGTGTCTCGACATGGCACCCACCTCGCATCGTTTCTTTACACTACGTTCAGCCCAAACACGCCACCCCTAACATTGGGGTAAGTGTGTTGCCGATAAACCCCGCAAGCGTACCCCAGCACCCGGCAGACCCAACAACCACGTGCGCGAACTCTACAAACGCAAGAGTATTGTTGAAATCTGCGAAAATCAAGCCTCCGATAGCCGAACTGCGCCATCCTTTCCAACCGCTTCGAAGAGTTCTGGGAGCATCGCCACGCAAAGGCGGCCTAGAAAACCCCATTTCCTGACGCACACCCATAGCCGAATAAGGTGTAGAAAAAACTACGTAGATGGGGAATTGCCTGCTCTCACAACGGCGGCTCAACTGCACCGGGCGGGCATGTCTTCCAGCAAATGGCACAGGCGCGTCAATAGGGATTCCGCGAAGCCCTGCCAATAACGTAGCGCGGGCGAACCGCCGGAATCCGTCTTGTCCGCCGCCAGCAGGAACAATCCCTCGATCCACTCGGCCTCGAAGACGTACCGCAAGCGCCCTACACGCACGTCTTCGGGCGCACCGCAGGAAGTCTCCCAGCGCAGATTTCCCGTGGGTGTGAGTCGTATCTCGATGCAGGGCCTTTATTTAAGCCCCGTAAGCGCGATGCCCTTCACAAAGGTTTTCTGCGTCAGCCAGAAGATGATCAGCACTGGCAGCAGCGCCACGACGTTGCTGGCCATGAGAAGGTTGAGGCCGCTTTCGGCCTGCTGGGTGGCAATGAGGGCAAGGCCGACTTGGAGCGTTTTCATCGAGGTGCTGTTGGTCATGATTAACGGCCACATGAAGTCGTTCCACATGGCCTTGAAGGTAAAGAGGGCAACCAGCGCGATCACAGGGCGCGACAAAGGCACGATGACATGCCAGAGAATGCGCGCGTGGCCGCAGCCATCGATAATGGCGGCCTCCTCGAGGTCGCGCGGGATTGCCAGAAAGAATTGGCGCATCAGGAAGACTTGGACAATGCTCTCGATCCGGGGGATGATCAGAACTTTGTACGTGTCGAGCCAATCCAGCCATCGCATCGTGACAAATCCGGGGATCAACTGAACTTCGCCGGGAATGATCATCGTGGCCACCATGGCGACAAAGAAGAGGTCGCGTCCGGGAAAATGGAGCCGGGCCAGGGCATAGGCGCATAGGGTGGTAACGACCAGGCGGGCCACGATGACGGCGGCGGTAACGATGACGGTGTTGGCGAAGAACCGACCCAACGGAATGATCGTGAAGATCTTGGCATAATTGGCCCATTGTACGGGGCTGGGCAGCCATCGCGGCGGAAAAACGTAGATTTGGTCAATCTTCATGAGCGATGTGCTCAGCATCCACAGAAATGGTCCCACCACAAGAAGAGCACCGATGCCGAGGCCTGTGTAGGTGGCGGCGGTCTTGAGCGTGTCTCTGGGCGATGCCATCAGTATTCGATATCCTTGCCGAGGTAACGGCGTTGGATGAGCGTGACCGCCAGCACGACCACGCCCAGAATGTAGGCCACCGACGAGGCGTAGCCCATTCTAAACCAGTTAAATGCGTTTTTGTATAAATAGAAGTTTACCGTTGTTGTGCTGCCATTCGGCCCGCCGTCGCCGGTGGTCATGATGTAGATCTGCTCGAAAACTTGGAACGCGCCGATAACGGCCGTGACCACGACAAAGAATGTGGTCGGCATCAAGAGCGGCCACGTGATGGATTTGAACCGCTCCCACCGGTTGGCGCCGTCAATCTCGGCGGCCTCGTAGAGCATGTCCGGGATACCCTGCAGCCCGGCCAGGAAGATCAAGAACGCCGCCAGGGCATGCCACCAATCCATGATGATCAGCGCGAGCAGCGCGAAGCGTTGATCGCCCATCCAATCGATTGTGCCGACTCCGCTCTTGTCCAAAATCCATTGAACGCCCGACAGGTGCAGGCCGTAGTTCAGCAGCCCGCTATGGCCATTGAGGATCCACAGCCAGATGATCGCCAAGGCCACGCCCGACGTGACGCTCGGCGAATAGAAGATCAGACGGAAGAAACCGATGCCTTTGACGCGCGAGTTGAGAAGCAAAGCGACCCCGAGCGCAATGGCCGTGTCAATGGGAACGGTCCCGACGACCCAGATCAGCGTGCGGCGAAAGGCGGCCCGGAATTCAGGGTCTTCGAACGCGCGGAAATAATTGCCCAATCCTGAGAATTGGCGCGGCGAGAGCATGTCCCAGTGAAAGAAGCTCATGTAGAGCGCAAACCCGATCGGGAAAACGTCGAACATCAGAAACAGCACCAATTGCGGCGATATCAACAGGTAACCGGCCCAGTTGACGCGATGGCCTTGCGCGCGCAGTTGGAGGTATTCCTTCTTGAGTCGGCGTCCGAGAAGCCACGCCAGCCCGGCGCTTGCCAGCACGACGAGAACGTGAAACCAGTAGCGCGCTCGCTTGCTTTCCTTGAAGCCCAGCTCGGCATTGTAATGATCCAGCACTTTTTGCGCCGTTGCCTGGGCCTCGGCGGCGGCGGCGGCGGGTTCGAGCATGCCGCGTTCGACCTTGTCGCGCGCAGCGTAGAGGGCGTCCTGCATCTCGGTCCACGCACCGTGCATCGGCTTGGTACGCAGGTATTCCATAGCGTCGCTCAGCGTGCCGCGCTCGGGATTTTTCGCCAGGTACGCCTGGTACTCGGGAATCCCGAGTATGGATCGGCGAATGGGCAGGAACCCCATTTCAACGCAGATGTGGCCGAAAACCTCCGGCGAGGTAACGTAACGCAGGAACGCCAATGCGGCGGCCTCCTTTTCGGGCGTGCTGTGCGCAACAACCACGGCGTCCGGCCCGGCCAGCGTCGATTTGCATTTGAGCAACGGCACGGGCGCGACGCCGATATCGAGCACCGCCGAGTAATCCGCATAACTCCACGAACCGGTGATCCACATGCCCACTTTGCCTTGGCGTACGGCCCGGGGCGGCATAACCACTTGAGTGATGTGATGCTTGTCCGCCAAGTCTTTCCAGAGTTGAAGCGATTCGACGACTTCCGGCGCGTCGAGCTCCACGTGAAGCCCGTCGGGATTCATAAGCCGCGCGCCGTCTGCGAAGAGAATGTTGAAAATGGTGCTCGGTCCCACGGCGTCGTCGCCCGAACGAACGAATCCCCACTGGTCGATCTTTCCGTCGCCGTCGGTGTCGCGCGTGAGCTTCTTGCCAAACTCGACCAGTTCCTCCCAGGTCCGCGGGGCGCGCAGCTCGAGTCCCACCTCGCGGAACAGCTTCTTGTTATAGAACAGGCCGTAGGCGGCGCCTTCTATGGGCAGCGCCCACATCTTGTCCCGGTAGGTGAACGAGGTCTGTATCGACGGGAAGAAGTCGGCCTTCTCGGCGTCCGTCAATTCGATGGGGATAATCCAGCCGGTATCGGCCAATCGTGGCATTTCATTGCAGCCAACCGAAGCCAATTCCGGCGGTACGCCAGCCACGATCGCCGCGATAATCTTGCGCACCAGCAAATCGTGCCCGCCTTGGTATTCGGGGATGATCTTGATGTCCGGATGGTCTGTGTTGAACTGGTCGATCACGGATCCGAACACTTCCATCATACGCAGATCGAAGAAGTGCCACAGGCGCACCTCTACCGGGGCGGCCTGAGCGCACACGGATGTGCATAGACACAGAATTAGGGCGAGCGCAAACCGAATCCGGTTCATCCTAGATCTTTCGTCATTTGTTAAAACCCCAAATCTGGGCGCGCGGGGCCCGCGTAAGGTTTTGCGCCAAGTTTGAAGCCGCGCGGTTCGACGGTCAGTAGTTGCTCGTCGCCAGCCTCGGGTGGCAGGATCATGCCATAGTACCGGGCCATCCAATAGGCGTCGATAAAGGCCGACGGGTCGTTCACGTTCATGCTCCGGCCACCGCCCCGGATTCTTCCCGAGCGCGTTACCGCATTCTCATCGGTCGGGTCGCTCACGTTCATCTCGCTGCCGCCGCCATCGAGTTGCAGAAAATTATCTGCCCACGTGGTCGGGCCGATATCGCGCGCCGACATCGATTTCCAGTTGCAGACGTAGTTCACATAGTCGGCGGGTACGCCGAGATCCGCGCGGTGCGAGTTCGTGAACGTGTAACTCCGGCAATCCAGCGGCCACGCACGCAATTCCTCGGCGGCACGCTCATTGTCATTGTCGTTGCCCGTCAGCGCCCCGTAGATATAGTTGAACCACGGCATATTCTCGATGCGTTTGACCTCCCAACTCCGCTCGAGACTGCGCCGGAATATTGCGCGCAGACCCGGATCGGTTTCGTAAGTCAGCAGCGGATGATACGCGAGAAACGCCAGCCGATCGTCAAAATGCGTAACGACCGGAAACACGAGCTTCTGCCGCAGTACTACATTGTGATAACCCCAATCGAGCAACTGGCGCTTGCCTTGCTTGAACTTCTCGTCGCCGGTGAGGGCATAGGCGGCCGACACCATCGAAAGAGCTTCCAGGCTGTTGAGGCCGAGTTCATTACAACCCTCGGGGCTGTTAAGGTACTCGGGATCCCAACGCGCCCACCGCGTGGGTTTGCCATCGAGGTCTCGCAATACCCAACCCCGGTCGATGATGTGGCCGACGATGCAGCGCAGATGCTCGCGGGCCGCTTCCTTCTCGCTGCCTTGCGCGGCCAGTTCGTAGAAGATCATGGTGGCTTGGATATGCGAATCGACCTCGTCGCTCGAGGTGTCGCCTTTCCACAACCACTTGCCGTCGGGCGTGGGATTCCACTCCGAGGGCAGCCCTGCCGAGCCTGTCGTCGCGAGTGAAGAGGGTTCGCCGACGGTGGCGATCGAACGCGCAGGGAAACCGGGGATCGGCGTAATCGTCTCGCACCATCTTAGCGCGCGGAACACCTCGACGGCCTGCTCGCGTACGCGCGGGTCTTTTGTGACCGCGTACTTGAAGCAAAGACCGTTGAGCAGATGGGCGGACCACCCGCCGTCATTGTCGCTGATGAACCGTGCCCACTCGCTGCGATCGTTGTCCCACGTCAACGAACTGGTGAAGCCCAGGCGACGCATCCCCCACTCATCGAGCCAACGTTCGTACCACGCGGCCTTCTTTTGGAGCGTGTACGGCTCATAGGCGATGATGCCAAGCCCGCCGTCCGTGGCGATGTAGACCACGCGATCGCCCGAGCAGGAGGCGCGGCGGCCTTGCGCCTCCGAGCACGCGATGGCGTTGACCTTGTTATGCGGGATCCAGCGCTCGTACCCGAAATACTGGTATTCACCATTAAGACAACGTATCGCGCCGCGCGTCGTGCCGATCCAGCAATCGTCTTCCGAAAATCCTGCGGCAATGCACGTCGTATCTTCGTAACAAAGGCCGTCCCGGCCCGTGATAACACTCCAGCCCATGCCCCGAAGCACCGCCAACCCTTTACTCGTTGGCACCACGAGCTTGCTGCCGAGCGCCATCATATCGCGCGTGGCCGAGCCTAGCGGAAGATGGCCCCAGTCCTGCACATCGTCATACTCGAACCGGCCGGCTTGCAGCAAGCCCAACCGCGCCGCGTGACGCACATAGAGCGTCTCGGCATACGAGGCAACGCTGAGAATGGGCTGCTCGGCGGCTTCGTCGTTAAGCGCGGCCAACGAACAGGCGGCGCCCGGCGCCGCCGATTTGTTCCCCGCGACGCGGTAGAGATGCGTCTCGGACGCCACCACAACGTCCCCGCGATGAACACACCCGTCTGTGAAGGCTTCTGCGCCGAGACGAGTCCACGTTTTTTCATAGCGCCAGAGACCCTCTGTCGAAAACGCATACAACGCCCCGTTCAGCGCTTTCAGTCGGCGCACAAGCCCTTCCGGCCCACTGACGGAAATGAACGAGTCGCTTTCGAGCCGGTAAACGCCGCTCTTGCCACCGACGTAAAGCGTACCCTCAAACATGGCCGCCGCCAAAAGCGGCTCGTCCGTCTCGACGCGGCTGCCGACTTCCTGTAGATAAACGTCGTCCCGAACTGGCTTCCACAAAGCGTTCTTAGGAATCGGCAGACCCGCCGAACCCAACAGGGCCGATTCATCCGAACTCATGCTCGAATCTCTCCTTCGTTGATTCATTCCCAAACTGAAATTAACTATGCGGAACGGCGGAATCATAAAGCATGCGTGGCGTTGATTGCGAGGTGTGTGCCGAAAACTCGTCTCTGTTAAGGTCCAGGGACTTGCAGTAGCGGCGTTGCTCGTTGAACTCGTCAAGTCCCATCGGCATTTGTCACGCTTTCTCCTTGGTGGCACGTCGCCGTTGGAAGCGTCATCGGAGTGGACATGATTAACACGTCAGACTACGTGTCCGTTTCTTGGCCTGGACTTTCAGGTCCCGACAGGTCGTGCAGTTCTGTCGAACGGGCCAATTCCGCGCTCATGGAGAGCTACGGTGTACGGGGCGTCCGTGCCAGTGTTCGGCAAGAACTGGCAAGATGGCATGCCAGGCCGTTAGGAATGCGATAAATACTTGATCACTCGGCACGCGTACCCTATTCTGAACCCATGTGGGCCGAATGCAAAAAGTTGTTGCAGGATGCCCTGAAAAGAAATCCCGTATTTCCTCATGGAACGACAAATATTACATATCGACATGGATGCGTTCTTCGCATCGGTTGAGCAGGTGCGCGATCCCATGCTGCGCGGCAAGGCGCTGATCATCGGCGGTAATATCGAGAGCACGCGCGGGGTGGTGTCGACAGCCTCCTATGAAGCACGCAAGTTCGGCGTGCATTCGGCGATGCCGATCATACAGGCACGCAAGCTGTGCCCGCAAGGGATTTTCATGTGTGGCCATTATGAGTTATACGCGGAGATTTCAAAACAGATCCACGAGATCATTGAAACAGTGTCGCCGCGCGTGCAGATGGCGTCGATCGACGAGGCCTATGCGGACATCACAGGGTCGCAGCAGCTCTTCGGCGGCAGCGACGCAATTGCCGCGCACCTCAAGGCCGCGATCCGCCGGGAAACGCAGTTGCCATGTACAGTGGGCATCGCGTCGAACAAATTGGTCGCAAAGGTGGCAACAGATCTGGGTAAGCCGGACGGCTATATTCGGATACCTTTGGGCGAGGAACGCCGCTTTTTCGCGCCGTTGCCGGTGCGGA
>CAIYET010000993.1 GCA_903925285.1 Candidatus Hydrogenedentota bacterium
GAGGCTTTAGGCTGTAGGCAGTGCCTACACCCTAAAGCCTCAAGCCTAAAGCCTACTTGAAGTAGTCGCTCGATTTTATACAAAAAATTGGGAATTGGAATCGTGCTAGTCATTTATCTCGTGACGTTGGCGTTATCCTCGGGTTTGGCGGGCTTGATGGCGAGCCAGGTTATCGGCTCGTATGGCTACGTGCATGGCCTGCACATGTCCGGAATGGTCGCAGGCGGCGTGGCGTGCGCGTTCGCGTCGCTACAATTGCTATACATGGCCACATTGCGGCTGATCTTTCCGACACAGTCGCGCGTGCCGTTTTTCGGCGAGACGCTGTCGCAATTGGCCGCGCTGAGTTTCATCCCGTACCTGCTTCACATACCGATACCGTGGCCGCACCCCGCGTTGCAAAAAGTCGAGTTGCTCATCTTCTTTGGCGCGTTCGGCATCGCGCATGGATTCTTCAAGCTGGTCAGTTTCTACGCGGCGGTTCGCGCCGAACCGGCAGGCCGTCTCGCGACGCTCGCATGGCTGCTTTCGAGCGGACTCTGCATGGGCGTCGCGACATTTCTGTCGATGACCTGGATCCACGCCGCCGAGCGCAATCAACCCCAGGCCCCCGCCGAAACCGCCTCGTATCGCGTCAACGCACAATACGCCACGGCTCGACTGACGCCGGAAGGCGCGGCGATTCCGATCGAGTGGGTACGACGTCCGGGCACGACGCTGGCCCTGTTGCTCGCGTACCCGCCCGATAAGAAACAGACCTCCGAACCCGATGCGGACGAGGACGACGAGCGAACGGGACGCGCGTACGTGTCCGTCGCATTCGACAAGAAGAACAGCATCACGATTCCCGTAAATCTCTCGCCGGACATCTGGAACGAGGTGCGCATTCCCGCCGCCCAAATCCCGGAGAACGCCGAGCAGGCGGCGCACGGCGCCGCCGACACGAAAGCCGTCGCATATTGGGAATCGCGCAAAGCACCGCCGTGGCAGCGTTTTGTGCGCATTCGTCCGGTCATGCCCATGAACCGGCGGTTGCTCGTCGCAGGGCCTTATGTGCAACAAGAACGCCCGCAGGCAACCGATCCCAATTTCGCGATCATAATCGTCGAAGGGCTGGGCGCGGAACACGTGTCGGCGCTGGGCTACAAGCGTGCGACGACGCCCGCGCTCGACCGCTTCGCACACGGCGCCCTGTTGTTTAGCAATGCCTACACGCCCGCGCCGGATATCGCCGCGGCATGCATGACCGTGTTGACCGGCGCGAACCCGCTCCGGCACGGATTCCTCGGCACACATGCGGGACCGCTGCCCGTGGCGCTTCATACCTTCACGGAAACCTTGTCGAATCGTGGGTACGCGACCGCAGCCTTTACCGAAGGCGAGACGCCTGATGGCAAGGACCTCGCCGCAGGCGGCGGATTCGAGCGCGGCTTTCAGTTGTTCGACCCCACGACGCCGTCCGCCGATGCCGATTGCCGACCGACGCTCGACAAGGTCCAAGCGTGGATTACGGCACATGCCGCCGTGAAACACGCCGTCTTCGTGCGCCTGCGCGAACTGCGCCGCGTCCAGTGGCACGAACGATACGCGCCGGGGTTCGCAGCCAACGCCGACAATCCAACATCGCTAGAAACATACGATAGCGCAGTAGCCTATGTGGACCGGCAACTGGGCGAACTCATCCAGACCATTCGCACTTCCGAAGCAGGCAAGCGCACCGTGTTCGTCATTACAGCGTCGCACGGCCCCGATTTTTCCGCCGGACCCGACGTGACGCCCGTGAGCGGCCTTTCCGAAACCGCGTTGCACGTCCCCTTGTGGCTCAGCGGCCCCGACATCAAGAAGACTGAACGGCCCGATCCGATTGGACTCGAAGATATCGCGCCAACGGTGCTGGCGCTGGCTGGCGAAGACGCCTTGCCACTGGAAGGGCACCTCGACGGCGCGAACCTCTTGCCGAATCCCCTGAACAAGTCGCCCGTGTCCATGTTCGGCGCGCCGCTAACGTTGTCGATCCGCTTCGACCGCTGGCGCTTGACCTGGCAATCCGGACGTACGGCGTTCAGCACGGCAGCGCCTGGGGCCGATGCGGTCGTCGGCTTGTATGATGTGCTCCTGGCACGCAAACAGGACGCCGTGCCCGATGTAGCCGCGAAGCATCCCGATTTGACGGCCCGTTTGCGCGCGCGATTGAA
>CAIYET010000994.1 GCA_903925285.1 Candidatus Hydrogenedentota bacterium
AGGGCCTGTCCCTGCGACAGACTCAACATGAGCGGCTTCTCGACATACATGTCCTTCCCTGCTTTGGCAGCCGCCACCGCATGCGGGACGTGCCAATGGTCCGGCGTCGAGATTAGGACGGCGTCGATATCGTCGCGACCGAGCAACTCGCGGAAATCGTTGTACGCCGCGCATCCCTTGTCCCCATAGCGCTCATCCACAACCTTTCGCGTGGCTTCCCGCCGCTGCGCATTCACATCGCACACGGCTACTACCCGGGCCTCCTTGTGGCTGAGGAAATTGCCCATGACCCCGTTGCCCTGCGGCCCATTGCCGATGCAACCCACCGAGATGCGATTGCTCGGCGCGACATGTCCATCCGCGCCTAAAGCCGATGCGGGAACGATGTAAGGAAAAGACGACACGGCCGCAACCTTCGCGATCGTCTCTATGAACGCACGGCGCGACATCGCCTTGCCGGGCCGCCCTTTTCTTTCTTGCATCTTCTGCCCTCCACGGTTCATTGCGCCGCCCACCGCTCAGACCTTCCAAGGATCGCGGTAGTTGGACGTGAGCCACGACGGGGCGCAAGAGGGATCGGAGAAGGTCTGCTTGCGCGGATCCCATTTGATAGTCTGCCGATGGCAATACGCAAGGTTCATGAGGTGGCAGCAGATGGCGGAGTGGCCGCCCTCGATTTCGCTCGTAACGGGGCGCTTGCGATCGGCGACCCGTTCGAGGAAATCGTCCGTGTGCGACTTGCTGTGATAGAGAACCACTTTGGCGTCCGCAAGATATTGCTTCTCGGCTTTGGCCGTCTGCGTGATGGTTTCCCCGCCGTGCGTCATCTCGAATCCGCCTCGGCTCACCTTCACCACGCCATCGGCGCCGAAGAACTCCACGTTGAAACCTTTGTCCACTTGCGTCACAGTGACACCATTCTCATACACAAATGTGGCGCCGGTAAGAGCATCCGCCTGTTCCGGTGGCCTCACTTCGACGGGGCCGCTCTCATCCATATCGAGTCCCCACTGCGCAATGTCAAAGTGATGCGCGCCGAAGTCGCACACGCCGCCGCCGCCGTATTCCGAATAGGTACGCCAGTTCGGGAAGAAATCATTGACGCCGCGGGGGCTAAGTATCGAGTTATAGGGGCGGACGGGAGCGGGGCCTTGCCAAAAATCCCAGTCCAAACCCGGCTCCGTCGGTTCCTCGGGTAGGTCGCAAGGCTTTCCGGGATTACCGACTTGGCACGTGACACGTTCAATCTTCCCGATGACGCCATTACGGACGAGTTCGCAGGCCACGCGGAACTCGCTCATGGAGCGCTGCATGGAGCCTGTTTGCAGTACCCGCTTATTCCGCTTGGCTGCCGCCATCACCTCGATCGCTTCGTGGATGTTGTGGGTAAGCGGCTTTTCGCAATAGACATCCTTGCCCGCTTCCAAAGCAGCCAAGGTGATAAGGGCATGCCAGTGGTCCGGCGTGGCGATACACACGGCGTCGATATCTTTGCGGGCCATGACTTCGCGGAAGTCATTGTAGCCCTTGCAGGCAAAGGCGCCTTTCTCCGAATGGTCGGCGTGGAATTTCTCCACCATCTTGAGCGCGTGTTCTCGCCGCGTGGTGTCCACATCGCAGACGGCAACCGCTTTGATATCGCGATATAGGAAGTTGTCGAGAAGCCCTCGATTTTGGATGCCCATGCCGATGAAGGCCATGTTCAACAGGCTGTTGGGGCTTGTTTCAGCGGCCCGAACGCGCGATGGCAAAATGAAGGGTGACAGAGTTGCGGCGATTGCCGCTTGCGCAAGAAATGAACGGCGTGAAGTTTTCATGAATCCTCCGTGGCTTGTTGTATAGACTCAATGACTACACAAAACTCTCCAATGTGGGCTTTGCCCACAACCCAGTATAGTTGAA
>CAIYET010000995.1 GCA_903925285.1 Candidatus Hydrogenedentota bacterium
GGGTGAATCCTATTCTCGTCCACTCCGTCCACAAAGTCCACTACGTCCACACTTTCGATGAGCATCCATGGACTCCAACTGCCTTTTAAGCTAAAGAATTGGACTTATTGGACTTATAGGACAAATAGTACTCTCACCCGCAGGGCGAGCGGCCATTCTTCCCATTCTTTAGGCAATTTCTGCCTGCACCGACTAGGGTCAAAAGAAGGACAGGCTACGAGCCTGACGCCCATAGCCTGTCCTGTATCGTCAATGCTTTGTCCTGTAAACCTACTTCTTCCGCATCGTCCTTGCGCCGCCGACTGCAATCAAGCCAAGCAAGGCGCCCAGCCCGATAAGACCCGCAACCGGAAGCTGCGCGGCGATCGTGTACATCGGCGATGCACCGCCTAAATACGAATTGCCCGCCAGGTCGGTCACCATTGTGCCGACGCTGATCCCTACCGTACCGGTCGCGTTAGGATCGGCCAGCGTAACCGTCACGGTGTAATCGGGATCGGTTCCGGTCACGACGGGCGTGCCAGCCAACGTGCCGGTAACCGTTACATCCTCCACCTCCGTCAACAAAGTCCCAAGGCTCTCATTGAAGTCCACACTGAAATGGACCACATCCGCATCTGTCGATATAGGATCATCCAATGTGATGCTGGCTGTTGGCGCTACATCGTCGAATGGGAACGTGAACGGAGCCGCCGTGGCATTGTTGGGATTCGCCGCATCATCCGTGGCTACGCTTGCCGGTATCGAGACGGATACCGTCACCGTGCCTGAACCCCGGACATCGACCGTATAAGCGCCCGGAGTGCCCGTAAGATGAAGGTTGGACGCCACGCCGTTCGTGACGCTTACACCGCCGGGCAAACTCAACCCGTTCACCGGCTCGCCGAACGCAATCGACAGCGTGCGCGTTGCATTCGTCAACGTGCTGGCGCCTGTGATCACGGGTGTCGGGTGCGTCTTGTCGATACGATACGTCTCGCCCGTCGTGAAGGGCACCGTCACCGGATGCCCGTAGATGTCTAACATGCTGCGATCGGGGTCGGTCACATCGAGGCTCAAGATCCCATCGCCCGTGCCCGTACTCACGGTCACCAGCCACACTTTCGGGTCCAAGGCATCCTGGACCACAGTCGTGATCGCCGCACCCGTGATGCCCGCGCTGGCGGCGACCGCGAAGTCGCCCGCGACCACCGGGCTTACGCCCAAGCTGAAGACGACGCGAAAGACGACGCTGTCCGCGCGAGTCGGTGTCGCATTGACGAGCAACACGCCCTCGACCGTGGTGGGGGCGGCTGTGTTGATGCGAATCTCGTTGGTGCTGGTATCCGTGCCGACGTTGCCTGCGAGATCGGTCGCCACGACCGTTACTTCGTACGTGGTAGGCGGAAGGCCCACGAGTTCGTCGCCGGGTGGAAGTTGCACGTTCCAGTCGTTGCCGGCCAACTGCGCGGGATAGGTCTTGCCGTTAATCGTGACTTGCACATCCGTCACGCCCACCGCGTCCGTGGCCGTGCCCGTCAGAAGCGGCAACACGTTGTTGGTGACGTTCGGATAGGGCGGCGTGCCCACCGTAACCACCGGCGGCGTGTTGTCCACGGTATACAACGACGACGTATTGCCTGCATAGGGATTGTCCGCCAGATCGGTAACCGCTGTACCGACGTAGATCCCTACCGTGCCGTCCGCATCGGGGTTGTCCAGCGTAACCGACACGGTGTAGTCGGGATCGGTTCCGCTCACGACCGGCGTGCCACCCAACGTGCCGACGACCGTAACATCCGCAGCGGTAAATGAAGTGCCCACACGTTCGCTGAAGTCCTCGCTGAAATGGACCACGTCCAACTTAGTTGGCGTCGGATCGTCCAATACGATGGTGGCCGTCGGCGGCGTGTTGTCCACGGTGTACAACGACGACGTATTGCCTGCAAAGGGATTGTCCGCCAGATCGGTAACCGCTGTACCGACGTAGATCCCTACCGTGCCGTCCGCGTCGGGGTTGTCCAGCGTAACCGTCACGGTGTAGTCGGGATCGGTTCCGCTCACAACCGGCGTGCCAGCCAACGTGCCTGTGACCGTGACATCCGCAGCGGTAAATGAAGCGCCCACGTATTCGCTGAAGTCCTCGCTGAAATGGACCGCGTTCAGATTGGTCGGCGTCGAATCGTCCAATGCGATACTGGCCGTCGGCGGCGTGTTGTCCACGATATACATCGACGACGAATCGCCTGCAAAGGGATTGTCCGCCAGATCGGTAACCGCCGTATCGATGGTGATCCCGACCGTGCCGTCCACATCAGGGGCGTCCAGCGTAACCGTCACGGTGTAGTCGGGATCGGTTCCGCTCACGACCGGCGTGCCAGCCAACGTGCCTATGACCGTGACATTCGCAACCGTAAATGAAGTGCCCACGTATTCGTTAAAGTCCACGCTGAAATGGACCACGTCCAGATTGGTCGGCGTCGGCTCATCCAATGTAATGGACGCCTCGGGAGCCATGTTGTCAAAGGTTACCGTGATGGTATCCGGCGTCGACGCGTTCGTGGCCAGATCGAGTGCCCTCACGTTAAACACGTTCGCGCCCTGCATCGAAAGCGTTGTGTCATACAACCATGTGGTCTCGCCCGGCGTATACGTCACCCCCGAGGCCGAACCATTCACCTCAATAGCGTTCGTATCCAGCGCGCAAGTACCGCTCAGCGTCAGCGCCGCAACGTTCGTCAGGAAGTCGTCGCCGCTGTTCGGGGCCGTAATCACCGGCGCTTCCGGAGCGATGTTGTCAAGAGTTACCGTGATGGTATCCGCCACGGACTCGTTCGCGGCCTGATCGGTGGCCGTTACGCTAAAACCGTTGGCGCCCTCCGCAAGCGTTGTGTCATACAACCACGTAGTCGCGGTCGGAAGCGTCACGCCCGCGGTCGAACCATTCACCCGAATAACGTCCGTGTCCGCCGCGCATGTGCCGCTCAGCGTCAGCTCCGAAAACTTCGTGCTGAAATCGTAACCGTCGTTCGTGGTAATCACGGGGGCCTGGGGAGGATCGGAGTCAAAAGTTACCGTGATGGTATCCGCCACCGACACGTTCGTGGCCAGATCGACGGCTGTCACGCTAAACAGGTGCGCGCCCTGCGTCAAAAGCGTTGTGTCATACGACCAAGTGCCCGCGCCCGGCGTATACGACACGCCAGCGGTCGAACCATTCACGTGAATGGCGTTCGTGTTCATCACGCCCACCGCGCACGTGCCGCTCAGCGTCAGCCCCGCAACCTTCGTCAGGAAAGTCAGGGTAGCGGTGGGGGCCATAATCACCGGCGCCTCCGGCGCCGTCGTGTCAATCACTATGGCCTTGCTTCCGCCCAACGAACTCGGCAAGTTCAGCGCCGGCAGTGCCAATACCGCGATGTTCGTTACAGCGTCCTTCAAGGTTGCCGAACCCGTCAAGGTCAGCGCCGCCGTGCTCAGGTATTGGAGGTCGGGCGACACGTCCCCTCCCACAACCGTGTAGTTGAATGTGAGCACCGCCGTGCCGCTGCCGCCTCCGTAGACGGCCTGCCGGTCCGGGGTGCCGGTCTCGAGTTGCAGTTGCACGACCCCGGCGCCCGCAAAATACACCGGCTCGCTGAACGTGACGGCGATAGGCACGACTTGGCCCGTCGTATAGCTCCCATCCGTCAGGCTGCTCGTCACACTCGACACGGTCGGCGCGACGTTGTCAAAGGTGACCGTGATGGTATCCGCCGCCGACTCGTTCGTGGCCTGATCGAGGGCCGTTACGCTAAACAGGTTCGCGCCCTGCGTCGTAAGCGTTTTGGTATACCTCCATGAGGTTGTGGTCGGATACGACACACCCGTAGGCGAACCATTTACCCAAATGGCGTCCGTTTCCAACGTGCGTGAGCCGTCCAGGATGAGCGCCCCAACGTTCGTACTGAAGTCGTTGCCGCCGTTAGTAGTGATAACCGGGACCGCCGGAGGAATGCTGTCCAAGGTTACCGTGATGGTATCCGCTGGCGACACGTTCGTGGCCAGATCGAGGGCTCTCACGCTAAACAGGGTCGCGCCCTGCGTCGCAAGCGTTGTGGAATACGACCATGTGGTCGAGGTCAGACGCGTCACGACTGCGGGAGAACCATTCACCTGAAAGGTGTTCGTGTCCGCCGAGCATGTGCCGCTCAGCGTCAGCGCCGCAACGTTCGTTCTGAAGTTGTTGCCGCCCATCGGCGCAGTAATCACCGGAGCCGCAGGAGCGATGGTGTCATAAGTTACCTGGATGGTATCCCGCTCCGACTCTCCGATCAGATTCAGGGCCGTCACGTAAAACAGGCTCGTGCCCTGCGACGAAAGCGTGTAGGTATAGAACCACGTGGTCGCGCCCGGCGTATACGTCACGTTATTAGCCGAACCATACACATGAATGGCGGTCGTGGTCGCCGAGCAATTGCCGCTCAGCGTGAGCGTGGCAATTTTCGTACTGACGTCGTTGCCGCCGTTCGGGGCGGTAATCTCCGGCGCCGGCGGGCGCCCATCATAGGTAAACCCCATTGGAAGCGTACCGGAACCGCCGCTGGGGTTGATGACCACCACATCCACCGTGGCCGCAGCATGCGCCGGGGTCCGGCATGTTGCTATGAATGGACCGTATGGACAAGATGGAGGCAGTACGATGACATTGGTGGCGTCCACACCGTCAAAGGTGATGCGCGTCGTTCCGGTCACAACGAACTCGTATCCCGAAATGCTTACCAGAGTCCCGCCAAATGTAGACCCATTGGCGGGGTCAATGCTCTCCACCGTCGGGTCCGCAACCGCAATACCCGAGAAAAACATGAGCCCAAGAAGAAGTAAGACCACTTGAAATTTAAGATTCCTACACATAACACACCTACCCTCTCTGCGCCTCTCCTGTCGAGGCTGACTGTTCACATTCCACACACGTTTCACAATCATACTAAAATTGTACCACGTTTCCGCCAAAATGCAAGAAACTTGCACAGGATTGGAATTCGACTTATCATGAATATGATTCAACTTGTACACAACATGCGGAATGGCTCCACATGGAGATGGCCCGCCGCACCACCGCGTTGGAGGCGCAACTGGCGAAAGCAAAGAAGAATGTGCGGACGCCGTTAAAGCCCCCAGCGTCGCTGCTGGGCGGGAAGCGCAAGATAGGGGGCAACCCAACAGCACTGAAAACACGTGGGTGGCTACCGCAAACACTTACAGACCGGTCGAGTTTTTCGAGCATGCGCGGTACTATTAACAAGGCAACGCACATGAGGCTAAAGACAACGGTGCAGCAAAAACCGTGTGCCGTGTCGATATCTACGCCCGAAGCTGAATGGCACGTCGAAACAAATCCTCTTTTTCCGTTGGCATGCGCATTGACTATTCTTGTCGCATTGGCACTGCGTATATATCAATTGGGCCGCGATCCGCTTTGGTTCGATGAAGTAATGTACGGTTATCTCGCGAACCACTTGAGCCGGGAAGTCATGAGCGGTTCTTTTTTGCTTGCCGAGCCTGCGTTTATCTTGATGTTAAAAAGCTGGCTCATGTTGGGACATGGAGATACCTGGATACGGTGTCACGCGGTATTGGCCGGTATGGCGGCGCTATATCCCGCGTGGTTGTTGGGGCGTCGTCTTGCCGGACGCAGGGGAGCTTTGTACTGTCTGATTTTTCTTGCTCCCGCACCGATGCTTGTCTTTTATAGCCGCGACGCGAAAATGTACGGCTGGGTAATCTTATTTCTGTTGGCACTTGTGTATTTGGGCATGCGCTGCAGCGATGAGGATGCAAAGCTGCGTCATTTCGCCGCCTACGTGTTGTTTGCCACATTGCTTTGCAATACACATTTTGCCGCGCCTCTCTATCTGGCTCCGCTAAACCTTTTTGTTCTGGTGTTATTTGCGAGACGCGGCAAGCAAACGCTTGCATGGTTATTTGCTCAGATTGTGGTGGTGGTCTGTTCCATACCCTTTATCCTCATGGAACTTCGCTACATGAAAGCGATGCAGGGCAAAATATTTCACGCGCCCGTGCCGTCGCTACGGTCGCTATGGGTAACCCTGCATAATCTTCTCACCGCCTATTCGCCAGAGAACACCCTGCATGTTGCCGGGGTGATATTGGCCATATTGTTGAGCATTTCCGGCCTCCTATTTCTATCGGGACACCGTAAAGCGTTGCTTTTTATGCTTGCCATATCCGCCAGTTCCGTGGCGATGCTGTTTGGGCTTTCACACATCTTGAGATGGTCGCTGTATATCGACCGTTACGTGGTAGGCGCCGCAGGTCCATTGCTTATTGTCATGGCGCTTGGCGGCGCGAGTTTACCCTGGCGTCCGCTACGGGCACTCGCCGTTATGGCATGGCTTGCGGTGTGTTGCTTCGCGTTACATGACCTCTACGCAAAGCATATTTCAACGGTTCAACAAGACCATCTCGGTGTAATTCCAACGCTGGACGCCCGGTCCATGGCGAAAACAATCAACGAACAAGGCCAGCCCGGCGATGTTGTCTGGCATGTATTTTGGGAAACTGAAGTGTCCTTGCGTTGGTATCTTCCGCATGGACGGCATGTCCTTGTCGATATGGGGGGGCAGGCTCAAAGCAATCTCGACATGCTCTGCAACCGTCCTTATCAGGCGTTCCACCAATGGCATCCCGTCGAGCTTGAACAACTAAGCGCAAACGTATCCCGTGTATGGTTGGTGCTGCCTGGTCCGGGCGCCGGTGTGGACGCATCATCGCGCGGCATACTCGAGTGGCTCAAAGCCCGTGGAACCATGCTGGCGCGATTTGAATCGGATCCCCGCTATTCACCCGCAACGTTTTACCTCTTTGATCTTCAAAAAACCGTCGGGGATAAGGACAGGAAGACCGCCGAGTTGTCCTTACAAGGTCTTCACGATCCGCTTGGAACCAACAGGGCCGGGCAAGTAACCATAAATGCCGTGCGAAGCCAGGACAACACGGAAATCGTCCTCGATGCCAAAAACAACAGCGATGCGCAACAGAGTTTTCCCTATGAAATCCTGTTCTCCGATTTGCTTTGTCCCGCCAGCCGTTTCGACCGTTCGCTTGGAGAACATAGTCTATGGAGTATTCAACTCTATCTTGCCAATGGAAAGCTGCGCACGGGTATGGTGTTCCGCATACATAAACAGGCGGATCCCCAGGACGTCTTGACCTATACGACACGTTTTCCAAAGGGCGAGTATCGCGTCTATATCGAATACACGATCAAGGGCCGGGTTTATGCAATCCCCACCGCATCGTTTCGGATCGATATGGATGCTGTCCAGTTCGAGACGCCCTATTCGACCCCCGATCAGCCTGGCGGCTGGATCTGGCATTACATGGGCAATGTAAACGTCGATCAAGAGAAAAATTGTCTACTTACCGTGAGCGCCCACGATCCGGAGAATCGCCCCGAAGCCTATGCGGTTATGAGCAGGATAGCCTTTCTCCGTACGCCTGAATCCGGCGTAATGCCATCGGAAATCCCCACCCAGGCGGCTGGGACGATTACATTACAGGCAAAAGGCGAAACCACTGAACGGATCCTGTTTCCAGCAGAGGTTCAATGCGCGAATATCCTGGTTCAAGGTCCAGCCGATATTGCCGAATTGTTGGTAACGCGTTACTCGCAATAACGTGGGCTTTGGCGGACTTGGATACGGATTGCATATTTCGGGCGCGGCCTGGCAGCCAACTGAAACCCTTCAGCCTAGAATCGGCAGTTGAACCACGAATCACACGAATCACACGAATGGGCAGGACTCACAAGTTGCTGCACGGCAGGCTCTTCCGACTGGCTTTGGCAACTGAGCGGCAGTTGAAATCATCTCACCCCACGGGTGAAGGGATATTAATATTTCCTTCGCGTCTCGGAAGTTTTGTCGGGCGTTTTGCCTCAATGAGATAAAGCGCTGATTCATTCGTGTGATTCGTGGTTCAACTGCCGTTTCTAGGTTCAGGGCATTCGAAGCGACGCTTTCTTTTTCGGCGGGTTTTACGTCACAGCCCGACAGCCAGTGTGTGACATCACCCTTCCTCCGCTCCGATCATAATTACGTCATCGTAGCACAATCGATCATGCTGGCTCACGTCTTCGTCGCGCCGTCGCTGTAATCTCGAATATCACGATAGACACGGAAAGGAGGCCTTAATCCGTACACATTTTCCACACGTTATCCACAGGCGCGAGAAGAACCGGATTTTCGCACAAGGTGCGCGATTCTATTGTTGTAAACATTGTAGTTACAGTGCTTTACGAAGCCATTTTTCTTGATGGCCTTGTCAACAAATATCTGAACTCTAGCGATAAAACACTGATCTGTCAACAACCCCTAAAGTTCAATACTCGCGATGCTGTAAGTGTTTGGGGAGAATCGCGCTTAGGGCGTCTCGCCGCTTGTCAAAGCCTTCGCGAGAAGCGACAACAAGCCAGATTCGGGATTCCAATCTCCACGACCCGTTCGATCTTGGTAAATGAAGGCCCCATTCGGACTCTCACGAACAGAAAATGCGCCAGTCAGGTAGCGAGAAAAACCTATGACGCAAATCTCGCCACAGTCGTGGCTATTCCCTCATAACGCGATGCTCACGAGTCCATAATTCGTAACTCGTGAGCCTCTTGCAAAACCCATAGGCTTTAGGCTGTAGGCTGTAGGCAGTGCCTACAGCCTAAAGCCTAAAGCCTAAAGCCTAAACAGCCGAGGTTCTGCAAGAGGCTCTCATGATTCATAATTGAGCCACGAGGCCTCTTGCCTGTATCATTGCAGGCACGATGAAGATTCAATCCGCCGAATTCGTATGCAGCGTTATGCGGCCCGACCAGTATCCGCGCGACGGCAAACCAGAGATTGCCTTTGCGGGACGCTCGAACGTCGGTAAGTCGAGTCTCATGAATGCGCTGCTTAAGCGCAAGGGGCTTGCGAAGACGAGCGGCACGCCGGGCAAAACGCAGACCCTCAACTTCTTCGACATCAACCGTAAGCTTTACTTCGTCGATCTGCCCGGTTACGGCTACGCGAAGGTGCCGAAAACGGTCAAAGCGATTTGGAACGCGGCAATGGCCGTGTACCTGCGCGATCGCGAGCCGCTCAGGCTCGTTGTGCAACTGCTCGATTCTCGCCACGATGTGAGCGACAAGGATCTCGAAATGATCGGTCTTCTCGCCGAACTCGAGATCCCCACGCTGCTCGTCGCCACGAAAATCGACAAACTTAAACGCGGCGAACGCGCAAAAAACCTCGCGCGCATTCGCGAGGTCCTCGAACTGGACGAAGACGCGTTGGTGATCCCCACTTCGTCCGAAACCGGCGAGGGACTGCCACAGACCTGGGATGCCATCGACGATTGTCTCTAAGTTCGAACTCATAGTTGCCTTTCCGAAAACGCGAAAAACGATTCCAATGCGTTTCTGGTAGACTATCGAGTGGTTAAAGACAACTGAGCGGCAGGGGAGGTCGAGGAATGGGTACATATGTGTCCCGGATTGCGGGCGCTGTTCTGGCGACGGCGTTGTGCATGAATGCCTACGCATTGGAACGTCCGATGGATCCCGTCGTACTGACGGGCGGCGATGTGTCTTCATTGAACGGTATCGCGCCGGGGAACCTGGTCGCTTTTCGATATCAGGGGACGTGGGAACAGATCCCGGTGCAGGTGGATGAGCGGGCCGTGGTCGATTTTGAAGAAATCTATAACCATAACGGGATGGGCCTTTTCGGCAATTTCACGCGCATGGACTATGTGGACGCGGGAACCTTTGCGGGACCGGACCCGGATCCCACCATGGATGCCGACGACGAAATCGCGTTCATGGCGAAAGACGCGGGCGCGCAATGCATCGAGTCGTTGTCTTGGCCCGCGCATGTTTTTGTCGACACGAGTGTCGAAGTCAAGATCGTGGACCCGTTGGGAGGAGCACCCGGATATGTGTACCTGTTCGAACAAGACGGGACATTGGATCCCGGCGCAAACACGCATTACGTGAACTATGGTTTCCACCTGCTTTCGGGAGAGTACAAGGCTACGTATGGGATTCTTAGTGGTCCGAACCCCGAAGATACCACCATTTCGACGCCTTACTATCAGTGGCATTTCAGCGACCGTTGGAAATCCGACGGCCTGCGCATCTTGGCCGGAACCGCCACGGGCGTCAATATCCTTGACCGCCACAAGAACCTTTTTTCGCCCGGAAGTTGCGGGCGGTCCGAAGACACGTTTTGCGATGCCGAAGGCGCGTTCGTTGCCAACAAGGTTGGGCCTGTCCGCGCGATTCGCAACTATGTGGGCGCCAATAGCGGTCCGAGGACGCAACGACAGCACATTTATTACGAGCAGCAAGAGGAGATCACCACGTGGCTTCGCGTTCACGAGATCCCGAGTGTGCTGGACTTCTTCGATTACTCTCCCGATGCGGCCGGAATGACGTATGCGAACAACAACTTTCTTTCAGGCGCGATCATCGACGGTGTGTCGGACGCGGTTCCTGCGGGGCCTCTGCAATGGGAAATGGTGAGTGGTCCGCAAGGCGCGCTCGTCATGTGGCATTTGTTTACGAACGATATCCCGGGCGGTTACACCCCGACCAGTTACTACCTCGATGACCTAAGTCCCCCGGTTAACCAATGCACGGGCGATGCCTATTCCTACGGCGCCAGCGGTTCTTGGTTCAACCACACAATCCCCAACACGGACCCATTCTGGGGCGCCTGCCCGTCGTTTTTGCTGACCCGGCGAATCTATTTCCTGCCGCCCGATACCACGGTAACCAACGCACAAGACTTGTCGAACAAGAACGAGCATCCTTTGAGCGTGACGTGTCTTGCCTGGAATCCCGGGGGCTTCACGAATCTGCCCGCAACGAATTCGTGGGGGATCGTCGGGCTGTTCTTCGCGTTCGCATATTCTTTCAGGTTCATGTTTTCGAGAACGCGAAATTAACGCTTGCGCTCGCACTTATCGCCGGCTTTGGATGGCGTCGACAAAACCGACGGCGCCCGTGGCGATGTTGGCCGCGTTGCCTTCGTCGGTATCGATATGCATCGCGAGGCGGAACTTCGGACTGACCCGCACGAGGACATCGCCGAAGGTGAGTTCGCGTCCGCCTTCGACGCGCACGCGGACCACGTCTTTCTCGCGCAACCCCATGCGCAACGCATCTTCTGGCGTCATATGGATGTGGCGCAACGCGCAGATGACGCCCTGTTCGAGCGCGACGGCGCCGCCCGGGCCTTCGAGGGTCACGCCGGGACTGCCGCGCAAGTCGCCGGACTCGCGGATGGGTGCGTCGATGCCGAGCTTGAACTGCTCGGTCAACGCAATCTCGACCTGCGTTTCGGGCCGCGCAGGTCCCAGAACGCGGACGTTCGTCACGCGGCCTTTAGGCCCGACAAGGGTCACGCGCTCTTCGCATGCGAATTGCCCCGGCTGCGAAAGCTCGCTCATCGGCGTGAGCGTATGGCCTGGGCCGAACAAGGCCTCGACATCTTTTCCGGCGAGGTGTACGTGGTGCGCGGAAACTTCGATCGGCACGGGCATGGGCTTCTGGCTGTGGATAATGTCCGTGACGTAACGGCGGTCGATGACGCGCAACGTTTCGCGCGCGATCATACGTTCCTCGTCGGTCGGCACGACGAGCACGCGCACCCGCGAATCGTCCGCACCGATGTCGCAAATCCGTTTGAATCCTTCCGCGTCGCGATTCTTCTGCTCGTCGATGCGGAGGCCCATGCCGCCCAGGTTTTGGCAGGCCAGGCTCCGCACGCCCACGCTGCCTTGGCCGATGCCGCCCGTGAAGACCACGGCATCCAGTCCGCCCATGGCCGCCGCGTACGCGCCGATGTACTTGCGCACGCGGTAACTGAAGGTCTTGAGCGCGAGCAGGGCGCGATGATCGCCTTGCTCGGCGGCCTTCTCGATCTCGCGCATATCATTCGAAATACCCGAGAGACCCTTGAGTCCGCCGTCCTTGTTGACCAGGCGTTCGAGGTCGTCCGGGCCGAGTCCGTCGACCTTCATGAGATGAATCAGGATCGCGGGATCGATATCCCCGCACCGCGTGCCCATGATCAGGCCCTCGGCGGGCGTCATCCCCATCGACGTGTCGACCGAGCGCCCGTGATCCACCGCACAAACCGACGCGCCGTTGCCGAGGTGGCAGACGATAATTTCGATTTCGTTGAACGAGCGTTTGAGGAACTCGGCAGTCTTGAGCGCGACATATTTGTGCGACGTGCCGTGGAAACCGTAACGCCGAATCCCCTTCTCCTCGAAATACTCGTACGGCAGCCCGTACAAATACGCATAAGGCGGCATCGTGAGATGAAACGCCGTGTCGAACACCGCCACGTGCGGGACCTTCGGAAACAGCCGCATCGCTTCGCGAATGCCCACGAGGTTCACGGGATTGTGCAACGGCGCGAGTACCGACGCCTTCTCGATCTCGGCGATAACGGCATCCGTAATGATTTCTTGATGGCTATACTCGGCGCCGCCGTGTACGACCCGATGACCGACCGCCGAGACTTCGGCCAGGGATTTCAGCACACCCACGTCGGACGCCGAGAGCGCCTCGATCATGGCCGCGAAGGCTTCCGCGTGGCCGGCGGTTGCAAGCGTCGTTTCGCTTTCGCCGCGCGCGGACCGATGCTTGTGCCGCGTACCCTCCTGGCCGATCCGCTCGATCACGCCATGCGCGTTGCCCGACTCGTCCGCCGTGTCGAAAAGGTCGTACTTAAGCGAGGAACTGCCGCAATTGACGACGAGCAGTTTCATCGGCTTGTCGGTCGCGAGACGCAACCCGTAGGGGTCTTCGCTACGGCGTAGCGCCGCGGCGCTGAGTTGGTCCTTCTGCTCCTCGAACGCCGTGGCACGCGTGCGATCGATGATGAGTCGCGACAGGTACTGGATGGCCGAAGGACTGACGGCGATCAGGCGCGCGAAGGCTTCTTGCGGGACAAGCAGCGCGCTGCAACGGGTCTTGCCGATGACGTCGGCGACGGTTTTGCCGCCGGTCATGAGCGACATCTCGCCGAACAGACTTCCAGCGAGAATCGTCGCCAACGTGCTGCGGTCGCCCGCGTCGTTCATGACCGAGATCTCCGCCTCGCCATCAAGCAACACGCCGAGGAAACGGCCCTCCTCGCCGAACTCGATGACGGACTCGTTCCGCTCGAACGTGACCAGGCGCGAATCCGAAACAAGCGTGCTCAACCGGTCAAGATCGAATCCGTCAAACAGCGGCACACGATCCTTAAGAAAACTCACCGCACCCTGTGCGTCCATCATCGCTCCTATTCTAGGCTTCAGCCTCTATCACCCTGGGTAAATCTTCCGTTGTTCGCGGTCGTACCGCATGCGCTGGCCCGTTTCGAGGGCATTGGCGGCCATGATGGTGGCGGCGGCGTGCTGGTGGCCGAACTCGATATCGGCATTCGGGCGTTTGCGCGAACGCATGCAATCGATCCAGTTCGCCATGTGGTTCTCGTTCGGTATCGGCTCCACTTTGCCGTCTGCGAGTTTTTTGTCTCCGGCGCCGCCTTCTCCCGAATACGTCAGCTTCTCGGGATCGAGCGTGCCGTATTGCCCATGGACGCTGTAGTGGTTACCCGCCGAATTCGTCAGGCCCATGCACCAGTCGAACAGGAAACCTTCTGGATAATCGAGCAACGCGTGGAACACGTCGGTGTGTTCGCGTCCGTCTTTCCACAGGTACAGGCCGCCGAGTGCGACGGCGCTGTTGGGAAACGTCGCGCCCATGAGGATGTGCGCGGCATCGATAAGGTGGGCCATCCAAAGCCCGGACAGGCCGTTCGTACACATCTTGTACAAATGCCAGCGCCGTAGCAGCCGCGGATCGAATGCTACCTTCGGACGGTTGAACAGGTATGCGCCCCAATCGACATCCGCTTCTTTGCAGTCGTCGAAATCCCGCGCCCAGCGTGGCTCGTTAACATTGTTCGCGGCGGAAATTCGCGTGACCGGGCCGAGTTGGCCGGAGGCGATAAATGCATGCGAGGCCTTCCAGCAGCCCTCGCTTCGGCGTTGCGTGCCGGCCTGGACCACGCGTTCGTTTTTGCGTGCGAGATCGAGCGCCTCGTTGGCCTCGTCGATCGTCAGCGACATGGGCTTCTCGACGTAAACGTCTTTGCCGGCTTTCAGCGCCTCGATCATGATCGGCGTATGCGCGAAATCCGGCGTCGCGATCACCACGGCATCGATGTCGTTGCGCGCGAGCAATTCGGCGAACTTCGATGTTGCGAACGGCTTCTTGCCGAACAGTTTTTCGACGCGGGCCGCCGATGATTCGCGATTGGGACGCCACACGTCGCATACGGCGGCGATCTCGACATTGTGCGATTCTTTCATCTTGCCGATATCGCCGATGTGCGCCCCGGCGCGGTCGCCCGTGCCGATCATCCCCACGCGAATCCGGTCATTCGCGCCAAATGCCGCATGCGGCAAGATCATCCCCGCGCCCACGGCCAGACTCGAAGCCGCCAGAAAATCCCTTCGCGTCAATGGTGTCCGTTCCATCATCCAACCCTCCCTCGCCGATACGATCGGAAAACTTCGCCCGTTCCAAGCGCCCGCAATGCAGGCGCACTCGACTCCATGATACCCAAAAGAATCTCACGGTGGAAATCGGAGGCGTAGTCAAGACATGGGTACCGAAGGTTCCACTCCGTCCACTCCGTCCACTCCGTCCACTCCGTCCACTTCGTCCACTCCATCCAACAGACGCCATTGGCGAACAATGCCTCCGGCTGGGTTTCTATAGCAGAGATGAAAAGGTACAATCCCGAAGGGAGACGGACATGAGCGCCTACGACCAGCAGCTTCTCGACCAGTGGAACATGCGGCAAGATGCCGAGGCATTCAAGGAAATCGCGAACCGGTATGCGGGGCTTGTCTATCACACCTGTCGCCGCATACTGGGCAACCCAACCGACGCCGAAGATGTCGCTCAGGAGTGTTTTGAAGCCCTCGCGGCGGCGGGCCGTCGTCCGGGCGCCTACCTGGCGCCTTGGCTGCACAAAGTGGCGACGAACAAATCGCTCAAGCGCATCCGGGCCGACCGAACCCGGCGGCGTCGCGAAGAAGATTTCCGCCCGGCCAGCCCCGAATCCGCCTTGACGCCCGCTCAACGGGATTTGTACGCCGTCGTCGATGAAGCGATCGCTGAGTTGCCCGACGACCTGCGTCTACCGCTCATAGCCCACTTTCTGGAAGACAAGACACAGGATGCCATCGCCGCCGACCTCGGCGTTTCCCGTCAAACCGTCACCTACCGAATCGGAAAAGGCATTGAACAGGTACGGCGGCGGGTGCGGGCCGATGCGGCCGCGTTTTCTGCCGTAACCTTGACGGAATTGCTCAAGCCGGTCGCGCAAGTGCCGCCCTCGCTCGCAGGCATGATCGGCAAGCTTGCATTGGCGGGTCCGATTACGCCACTTGCGAGCATAACGTCGTTTGTCGGCGTGAAGGCGCTGATTGGGGCCGTGCTGATCGTCGGCGTGGCGGGTCTTGTCTCGTTTCAGTTCCTTTCCCCAGCCAAGAAACTTGCCGCTACCGCTGCCCCGACGCCGCCGTCCGCCGTGCAGGTTGCCGCCGCCGCCGTGTCGACGCCTCTAACCGAAACCAAACCCGTTGCCACGCAACCCGCTTCCCCAAGCGCCGACGCGCCCCCCTCCGGCAAGGCCGCCGCGCCCGCCGTGTCGGCAGCCCTCCCAAGCACGGTGTTCCGCCCCCATTCGTGTCTGGAGGAGGGGTTTGAAAACGGCACGTGCGTGTTTTCCGCGCGCCAGTTCATCATCTCACCCACGGTGCGGCGTAGCGAGTTTCCCGACGGACGCATCGTCATATTCGACTTGGGCGTGCCCTGCCAACTCACGCTCTATCCCAGCGAGAAACAAGCCACCAAGCACACCTATGCCGACGACACACCCGCTTCTCATCATATGCCTGACGAAATGTTCGAGCGGTTGGCCGCTCGCACGGCCAAAGAGCCGCTCGGCACGAGAAACTTCGAGGGGAAGGAATGTACGGGATTTCGCGTGGCGCCGCCCCATTTCGACATGACCCTTTGGAGAGACACTCAGACGAACTTGCCCATCCGGCTGGAATCGGTTCAACCGAACGGACGGCTGGTCATCGAGTCGGAGTTTAGCTACGATGTCGATATGGATCCCGCACGTTTCAGCATGACGCCGCCCGAAGGATACGAATACAAGGAAACGACCGTCTATAACAGTTGGTGGCGCAGTCAATTGCAGCGAATCTGGGAGATGTTATAGAAGATCCCGTCATAAGAAATGCGACAAACCACGCCGGGCGTGTCCTGCGGTTGACGCGTCCGGCTCGGTTTGTCTGCAAGACCGTATCGCCTCTCTTCGATTTCCTACGTCCCGCGTCGGAGCATCCCTTTGGCCAAGTGCCATCCCGCTGAGTTCTTATATCGAAGCGAAAACGCTAAGATATGGGTGGGAGACGGATATGAGCGTGAACGAACAGCAACTGCTGGACTCATGGACTTCCGAGCGGGATGCGGAGGCGTTCAAGGCGATCGCCAATCGATACGCAGGACTCGTGTATGCGACGTGCCGCCGCATTCTGGGAAACGATTCGGACGCGGAGGACGTCGCGCAGGAATGTTTCGTGGCGTTGGCGGGCGCTGGCCGGAAGCCGGGTGGTTTCTTGGGGGCATGGCTCCACCGTGTGGCAACGAACAAATCGCTGACCCGGATTCGCGGCGAGCGGAACCGTCGGAGCCGGGAGGAGGTCTGGCAGCAAGCTGGCGCGGATCCTGTGGCTGCGGCTATGCACCGGGATCTGTGCGCGGTCGTGGATGAAGCCATTGCACGGCTACCGGACGACCTACGCGTTCCACTCGTGGCGCACTTCATCGAAGACAAAACCCATGACGCCATCGCCACAGACCTCGGCGTTTCCAGGCAAACGGTTACATACCGGATCGGCAAAGGCATCGAGCGGATTCGTAGACGGCTTCAAGTAAACGCAATCGCGTTCTCGGTGGTTAGTTTGTCGGAGTTGCTGAAACCGGCTTCGAAAACGCCGGCGTCGTTGTTGGCCGAACTCGGCAAACTGGCGTTGGCGGGACCTGTCGCACCGGTGACAGGCGTGACGGCATTTACCGTCGCCAAGGTTGCGGCGGTGGCCCTTGCCATCGTTTGCGTGGGCGGGCTGGCTACCGTTCATTTCATTCACGCACATAACCGAGCCAAGGCCGATGCCGCGTGGCGGGAGATCGCGCAGACGGCTACGTCAACGCCCGTGCCAGCGAAAACGACCGTTTCCCCTGCACAGCCTGCGCCTCAGGAACCTGCCAAATCCGCCAGCAATCAGACGGAGTCTTCCGGCAATACTACACAGCCTTCGGCGTCCAGCGTGGCGGCGGATGCGCCTGCGCCTGTTCCTTCGGATTCGTTCCAGCCTTATTCCTTCGTGCGCGATTACTACGTGAACGGTGAAGTTCGGCGTTCCGACCGTATCTTTGTTCTCTCCCCGGCTATCTGGCGAATGGAAGATTCCAACGGTAACGTTAACATAGGCGATTCTCGCACTGGGGTCAGCCTGCAGATTCTGCCGGAGGAAAGAAGGGTCATAAGGACTACATCGCCAGACGATCCGCCAAATGACATCACTAGTGCCGACAAGATGGCCTGCGAATGGGGTAAGGCCTACGGCGCGAAGGCCCAGTCCCTGGGAACAATCCATCTCGAAAACAAGGAATGCAGAGGGCTTCATTCCGTCGGCAAGGATCAGGAAGACACCATTTGGATCGATACGCAAACCAACCTGCCCGTGCGTATCGAACGGCGCCCCGTAAAGGAAGGCTATCGAAGCGTCGAGTCGCAGTTCCGGTTCGGCGTCGATACGGACCCGGCCCTCGCCAACATGACTCCGCCCGAAGGGTACGAGGTCAAAGAGGAGGTTCAGCACAGACCTCTGGGTTACAGGTTGAGCATGTTCTGGCGCGGGATTTGGAACTCGATATAGGAAGGTGTTCGCACGGGAAGCGGCCTGTCCGTGCTCTCAGCGGTCTTTGGCCGCTTTCTGAAGTACATATTCGATTGCGGCGCAAGCATCCTCGTAATTCGTTTCGTGTCCAACTTCGGACCGCTGAAGGAGCAAGACGTCGCGTCCGAGACTCGTCAGCAGATTGGCCAGCCGTATCACGCTCTGCGGCGATACGACGTCGTCTTTATCGCCCACGGTGAACGCGATGGGCATGGTAAGTCGCTCGGGCCAATATTCGGCGCTCCGCTTTTTGTATTCATCGAGTTTTTCCTTCTTGCCGCCGCCGAACGACGTAGCGATCGCGTCCTGGAAATTGACGTATTCGATATGATTTGCGACGCCGTTCATCGCTACCACGCCGTCGATCCCCTCGGGATGCAACGCCGCAAACGTCAACGCGGAAGCGGCCCCCATCGAGCCGCCAACTAGCAGCACGCGTTCGGGTAGATACTGTTTTCGATATTCCTCGATGATCTGCAATACGTCGGCTTCGGCGGCGGGGCCCATCCACGAGGTCGTAGCGCGATAGTCCGGCGCAATGACGCACATCTTGTGTTTTCGGGCCACATCGCGCACGGCACGGCACTCGTCGCGCGGGAGCCGGATGAACTGCCAGCGGTCCGAACCGTGTCCATGAAGCGCGACGAGAACCCCACAACCGTCCGGTTTCGCGATCCCTTCCGGCATCCACAAAACATAGCGCTGGGTCGTGCCGTCGAAGCGCGAAACGAATGAGATATCCGTTTCCGAATCCTTCGGAAGCGTATCCGGCGTCGCCCCGAAGCCGTTGAGGGCAACCAGGATGATTCCCAGCCACATGACATATTCCTCCCATGACGAAGTGAAGCCGCCAATTTCGTTAAGGATACCTGTGTTCACAGATCGTATTTGCGCTAGCCACGGAGAATGGGCGGGGCGCCCGGGTCACCTAAATACCAGGGGATACGCTTCAGGGTGCTCGAGCGAATCCGTATCCAAGTCAATGTCGAGATCGGGCCAATTGAGATGTGTGTTATGCACAAGCTGGACGTTCACGACATGGCCAACGGTAGCGTTGCGGAACCAAGGATACTCCGCGTAGGCAAGAAAGTACTCTCTGCCGCCCACGTACAGCCAGATTCCATGGGCGGAGATATTTAGCACCTCAGCTTCCAAAGTGTTCGTTCCAAGCTCTTGTGATTTCATCGCGATGTTCCTCGATAATCCTTTGCACGCGAGCCAATTGTTGTTCCGAGAGTCCTGCGTTTCGAGCTAGGGCCAGGGTCGGCAATATCCAGAACTTCGCTTCCCCGTCCGCACAGTATACGTGAACATGCGGGCGTTCCTCTTCTCTCGAGAAGAAATAGAAGCGATAGCCGTCTTCTCTAAAGACAGTCGGACTCATTCGTTTTGAACCATACTAGCAATATCTTAACACAACGGAGAGATCGGGCGCAGAAAAAGGGGGCGCGCGCGCATTGCATCCTTCGTCCGTTCCTGTCAGAATGTGTCGCCGAACCCAAAACACATTCGGTGTAGTATGGCATTCTTCAAAGATAGGTTCCCGCTTGTTCCGCGCGTCGGGGATTTTCATTACGCCGCCGTGACCAAGGCGAATTTGCCGTGGATCATGCGTCGGCATATCCTCACGGGCGCGATGGGCACGGCGTATTTCAATCTCACGACAGGTATGTTCCTCGTGGCGTTCGGCGATGCCATCGGCGTGAGTATCATGCAGTGGGGCGTTTTGGGGGCGATATCGTGTTTCGCCATTGCCACGCAGTTGTTCACGGCGTATGGCGCTGGGCGCGTCGGGTATCGCAGGGCGATCTGGTTCGTGATGGAATTGACAAGCCGGCTCTTGCGCGCGGCGGCGATCATTGCGGCCTACCTGCTCGTCGACCGCGGTTTCCCGTCGGCGGCGCCATACGTGTTGGTCGGGCTGATGTGCGCGGCGAGTTTTGCGTCGGCGGGTTCGCAACCGCCGTGGTACAGTTGGCTGGCGGACATCATTCCGGAACATATCCACGGCACGTTCATGGGACGCCGCGACGTGTGGCTCTCGTTTGCCACGGTGGCGCTTGTCGTCCCAGCGAGCTTCGCCGTCGACCGCGCGCCGCATGGCACGAAGATCCATGCGTTGAGCCTCGTGTTCGCGCTGGGCCTGGCGGTGGGTATGATAGACCTGTTCCTCCACCGACGGATTCCCGAACCGCGGCCAGTCTGCGATGCGGAAGGGTCGTTCGTCACATGCGTGCTCGCGCCGTTGCGCGATCCGACGTATCGCCGCTGGCTGGTGTTTACGGTGTCTTGGAGCTTCGCGGTATTCCTTGGCGGCGCGCTGGCGACCATCTTCTTCATCGAAGACCTGCGTATCCGCGACCACTTGCTGGGCGGCGCGCTGGTTCTGATCGCCGTGCCGCTCGTGAGCATCATGATTACCGGAAAGACCACGGGGCGGCTGGTCGACCGGATGGGCGTGAAACGGGTCTTGATCGGTTCGCACTTCTTGTGGGCGATCCTGCCGATCTTCTGGATTTTCGCGACGCCGGCCACGGCACTGTTCTGGCTGGCGGTCAGCAGCGCGCTGGGCGGTACCGGATGCGCTACGGCGGTCAACGCGTCGTACAAGATCATGACACGCGTGCCGCCGCGCAATCGGCGTGCGATGTACATCGCCGTGGCGGCCTGCGTGGGCAACCTCGCGGGCGGATTGGCAACGCTACTCGCGGGATATTTTCTCGAAGGACTCAAGGGGCACGAGTGGATGGCGGCGGGCATGATATTCGTGCCGTTTCACATCATTTTCATCGTCTCGATGGTACTACGGCTCGCGGCATGGGGACTGCTCTTCCGGATGCCGACGCCGCAATTCGATTCCGCAGTCGCCTCAGTATCCTTCGTTGGAAAGCTCGACTTTGCCCCGGAAGACCCAGTATACGCATGCCGTGTAGACGAGCACGATGGGCATGCCGATGATGGCGATGACGAACATGGCCTTGAGGGTCAGGGGCGTTGACGACGCGTTGTAGATGGTCAAACTGAATTCGGGGTCCGTGCGCGAAGGCACAAGGTACGGGAACAGGCTGACGCCGGCCATGGCAACCATCGAGGCGATCGTTGCGGCACTGGCCAGGAAGGCGCGCCCGTACCTATGGCCCGTCAACGAGGCGGGGACGCAGGGAAAGGAGACGAGCAACGGGATCATGGCGAGATAGAACAAGACGTTGCCGTTGAGTTTATCGAACAGCAACGGCGAGGTCAGCATCGTGAAGAGCGTGCATGGGATGTATAGGATCGCCAGTGCCGCCCAGCCGCCCAGCGCCCATGCGTGCATGCGTTCGCGCAATTCGCCGTCGGTCTTGAGCGTCATGTACACCGCGCCGTGCATGATAAACATGGCCAGTGCGAGCAGGCCCACCAGTAGCGCGTAAGGGTTGAGCAGGCCGAGGAAAGTCCCGGTGAATTCGCCCCGGACGTCGATGGGAAGGCCCCGCAGGATGTTGCCGAACGCGACGCCGAACAGAATCGCTGGGATGAGGCTGCCGAGTCCGAACGCCCAACTCCAAACGTAACGCCATTGGTCGGAGTCCACCTTCGAGTAAAACTCGATCGAGATCGCGCGAAAGATCAGCGCGACAAGCAACAGTGTGAACGCGATGTAGAACCCGCTGAAAACGGCTGCGTACACCGGTGGAAATGCCGCGAATAACGCCCCGCCTGCCGTCAGCAGCCATACTTCGTTTCCGTCCCACACAGGCCCGATGGCCTTCATGCAGGTGCGGACGTCTTTCGGATCGCGCAGGAACAGCGAGATGACGCCCACGCCAAGATCGAAGCCGTCGAGAATGGCGTAACCAACGATCAGCACACCCACGAGCAGGTACCAGACTGTATTCAAGTCGTGTATCATGCAACCTCCTTTAGGAGTTAGGAGTTAGAAGTTAGGAGTTAGGAGTTAGAATGAGAACAGCGCACTTCACCCTCTGGGTGAGTGCAGTTCTCGATGCCAAATAGGCGGAAGTTCCATGCTGTCGCCATTCAAACTCCTAACTCCTAACTCCTAACTCCTAACTCCTAACTCCTAACTCCTAACTCCTAACTCCTAACTCCTTGCCTCACCATCGTCACGCACTGGTAGAGGTACAACCCGAACAGCAGCGCGTAAACGCTGCCGAACAATATGATCGAGAACAACACTTCGCCGCCCGACAAGTGTGGCGAGAGCGCGTCGGCGGTCTTGAGGAGCTTGTACACGATCCATGGTTGCCGCCCGACTTCGGTGACGATCCAGCCGGCTTGGCACGCGATGACGGGTAACGGAATCGCCAGTACCAGCGCCCACAGATATAGCTTGTCTTCCCAGAGCCGTCCGCGCCACAGTTGGAACAAACCGTAAGCCGTCATTGCAATGAAAAGCGAGCCGAGGCCTACCATGACGTGGAATCCCATGAACGGCAGAAAGACGGGCGGTCTTTCGCTGCGAGGAAAATCGTTAAGTCCCTGAACGACCCGATCGGTGCGCATGCCGACCAGGAGACTCAACAAACCGGGCACGCGTACCGCGCCGATCAGGCCATGCTCCGTCGGCCACCCGAAAAGCGTCAGCGGGGCATTCGGCCCCGTTTCGAAAAGGCCTTCGAACGCTGCCAGCTTAGCGGGCTGTTGATTGCCGACTTGGCGTGCGTGTTCGTGGCCAAAGGGGAAAAGCTCGAGCGCGGACGCGATGAAACCGACTGTTACCGCGATGCGCAACGCGCGCCGCGCCACCTCGTTCGTCCGGTCTTTCAGCAGCAGATACGCCGAGATGCCCGCCACAAGGAACGCGCCGCAAATGATGGCTGCGTCCATCGTATGACAGAAACGGATCGGCATCGACGGGTTGAATACCGCCGCCGCGAAACTGGTCAATTCAGCGCGGCCCGTCTGCACGTTGAAGATGAAACCCTTGGGCGTCTGCTGCCACGAATTGGCCACCAGTATCCAAAACGCCGACAATGTCGCGCCGACGGCGACCATGAGGATTGAAAACCAGTGCGCGCCTTTCGAGATCCGCCCGCGCCCGAACAGATAAAGGCCGAGGAACGTCGATTCGAGGAAGAAGGAAAGGATGGCCTCGGCCGCGAGCGGCGCCCCGAAAATGTCGCCGACGAAGCGCGAATATTGCGCCCAGTTTGTGCCGAACTGGAACTCCATCGTGATACCCGTCGCCACGCCCATCGCGAACGTGAGGGCCAGGAACTTCGAAAAGAACCGCCCCATCCGCTCGTAAACCGCGTCCTCGTTGCGCCACGCCCGCCATTCGACGAGCACGAGGAAATAGGCAAGCCCGATGCTGAGCGGGGGGAAAATGAAATGAAACCCTATGGTCATCGCGAATTGAATTCGCGACAGGAAAACCGGATCCAAATGCATATCGTCCCTTCCCTTGTGTTAAGGATGAAGGATGAACCAGCGGGAGAATTCAGAATTCAGAATTCAGGAGTCAGAATGAACGGAGGCGGCAGCGCCATTCTGAATTCTGAATTCTGACTCCTGAATTCCTTGGTTCATCTTTCATCTTTCATCCTTCATCCTTTGCGTTAACAGATTCCCTTCAACTTCAGCGCGACCTCGCGGCCCAATGTGCGGCATCGATCGAGGGCCGCTTCATCCGGCACGTATTGTACCGTCACCGGCTCGGCCGCGAGCGGAATCTTCATCGCCGCCAAAGCGTCCTTCACCTGCACGATGCCCTCGCCGTTCCATCCGTACGAACCGAAGACGGCGCCGATCAGGTTCTTGCGTTTGAGACCCTTCAAATAACTCAGCACGTCGGCCAGCGTCGGGAACATGCACCCGTTCAATGTGGGCGTGCCGACGATCAGCGCGCCGGATTCCAAGTACTCTGCGGCGATGCGGCTTCGGTGGTGGTTGCGCGCGCGGAGGGCTTGCACCTCGACGCTTTCCGCGCGCACGCCTTCCGCAACGGCGTCGGCCATCGCATCCGTACTACGCCACATCGTATCATAGACAACGAGCGCTTTTGGAACCGGTTTCTGCGCCGCCCAGAGTTCGTACCATTCGACGACTCTACTTACATCGTTCCTCCAAAGCGGCCCATGATCCGGAAGAATCGTTGCGATTCGCAAACCACGGACCTTTTCGATGGCGATCTTGACCATCGGCGAGAACGGCAGCAGAATATTCGCATAATACTTCGCCGCTTGGGAACGCAGGAGTGAGGGTTCGATTGTGTCCGCGAAACGCTCATCCGACGCTAAATGCATGCCGAAGCCGTCCTGCGAGAAAAGCAATTCTTCTTCCGGCATGTAGCAAAACATGCTGTCGGGCCAATGTAGCATGCGCGTCTCGATGAACGTCAGCGTGCGGTTGCCCAACGATACCGATTCGCCTTCCGCGACTGCGGTTACGCCGAGGTCCCTGTGGAAATGCGCATCGAGCGTCTTCACGCCGTTCGACGACGCAAACACCTTATCGGGGCGCACGCGTTCGATGGTTTGAGGCAGGCAACCCGTATGGTCCAGTTCCGAGTGGTTCGATACGATATAGTCGATGCGCGCGGGATCGATGACCGACGCGATCCGCGCCAACATTTCCTCGAAAAACGGCTCGCGCACCGTGTCGATGAGGGTCACTTTATCGGCCAAGATCAGATACGCGTTGTACGTCGTGCCGTGCTCGGTCTCGTACCCGTGAAAATCGCGCAGATCCCGGTCGATCGCCCCTACCCAATACACGTCGTCCGTAACGCGAACGGCGCTTAATGACGTACTCATGATATCGCCTGTTTTCCCTTTTCGAGCACGTGCCTATGCCCTTCTCGCGAATACCGCCAGTTTGCGGCCCAGCAACGTGATGTGGCCCATTTCCTCGCGGATGATTTTCTCGATCAGCAATTTGTTCGCCGCGTCCGGCACGGCATCCTTCAACCCGGTGTAGAACGCCACCGACTCGAGCTCGCGTTGTATCGCGAACTCGATCACCGTACGCATCGGCGTCTTCGACGTCAGCGCGGGAGGCTGCGCCGCCCGCATATCGAAAATCTGGCCCGCCGCGAAAGACTGCAAATATTCGGCCGCTTCGTTCTGGGCGTTGAACCATTCCGTGTCGGGATGCTCGCCGATCAGGCGCTTCGCCAGCGCGGAGAACACGATCTCGTGCTGGTCTTCCATCGCCGCCAACTCGAGCAGTTCGCGTCGCTCGGCGTCTTCGGTCATGACCGCCGCGGCGTTGCGGTAAAACGTCGCGCCGTTACGCTCGATTTCGATTGCGATCTCGAAAATGTCCTGCGCGTTGAAAAAGAAACCCATCACGCGCCTCCCGCGACGGGCGGTACGAACACGCGCGCCGCCAGTTCCTGATCAACCAGGAAAAGCGCGCCCGAATTGTCGCCGATCATCTTGAGCTTCTGGACCAACGCATCCGCATTGGATTCCTCTTCCACCTGCTCGTTGATGAACCAGTGCAACAAAACGCTCGTCGCATGGTCGTCTTCCTTGAGCGCCAGCGTGGCCAGCTTGTTGATGAGTCCGGTGACTACCGTCTCATGCTTGTACGTGGTCTGAAACGCATCCAGCGGCGATTTCCATGTCGTCTGCGGCTCCGCGATCGCCTTGAGATGGATCCGGCCTTGCCGACTCAGCACGTAATCGAAGAACTTCTTCGCGTGGAAGTCCTCTTCCTGCGCCTGAACGCGCATCCAGTTCTCGAACCCTTTCAGGTTGATCGAGTCGAAGTACGCGGCCATCGACAGGTACAAGTACGACGAGTAAAATTCCGCGTTGATTTGCTCGTTTATTGCATCCACCATCTTCTTGCCAATCATTTGTTTACCCTTTCCAGTAAGCGCCGACGCCGGTTCAGTCACATGCGCGAACACGGCCTCCGGAGCATCGCCCAGTTTCAGAAAACGCGTCGTGACCCTCGAATATCCTTCGCGGGACACAATTGACCGTTTAATTGATAAACCGCCAACCCGATTCGATTATTCCGCCTACGCAAGGCCCGCGTACACCTCGAAATACGCCTGCGGATGCGAGCATGCGATGCAGACTTGCGGCGCTTCGGTCCCTTCATGCAGGTAGCCACAGTTGCGACAACGCCAAACCACCGGCCCAGGGCGCTTGAATACCGTCCCGCTTTCGATCCATTCGAGCAGTTGACGATTCCGGGCCTCGTGATGCTTCTCGATGGTCGCGGTCGCATCGAAAATCCGCGCCACACCCGGAAAACCCTCCTCGCGCGCCGTCGCTGCGAAAGCGGGATAGCCCGTTGTCCACTCCTCGTACTCGCCCTCGATGGCCGCACGGAGATTCTGAACCGTCGAACCGTTCCCGCCCGCCGCATACGCAGCTTGAATCTCGACCTCACCGCCTGCGAGTTGTTTGTAAAAGGCGCTGGCATGGGCACGTTCTTCTTCCGCCGTTTCGAGAAACAACCCGGCGATCTGCTCGAAACCTTCCTTCTTGGCCTTCTTGGCAAAGAACGTGTAGCGCATGGCCGCCTGCGATTCTCCTGCGAACGACGCCAGGAGGTTCTTTTCCGTCTTTGTGCCTTGAATGCTTGACACCTCTGATTCCTTTCTTCGGAGCACCGAACAAGCGTAGAAAGCCCCGCATGATACCCAAGCCGAGTCGCAATCCTTGCGAATATGCTACCCATTTGCCTGGACAGCGGTCAAATCCGCCACAGAACGACCAACCGTTCACCCGAGGTGGAATCGCCGAGCCAGCGCGCGCGCCGATTCGGGGCCGTTGCCGCCGAAGGGGTACAGTTCCGGTTGCACCAGTCGAGCTTCGAGTTCATGCAGGACCGGCGTGAAGATGTCCCATGCCGCCGCCAACTCGTCCCAACGCACGAACAGGCTGCGATCGCCCCGGATCACATCGAGCAACAAGCATTCGTACGCGTCGGGAATCTTGGCTGCGAACGCGGCCTGATACCGGAGATCAAGTTCGCTCGGCACGAGACGCATGTCCAATCCCGGCGCCTTGTTCGTAATCGCGAGCCGGATGGCTTCGTCGGGCTGCACGCGGATAACCAATTCGTTCGGCGGCAATGCCGCGCCAGTCTCATGGAATCGAGTCGAGGACACCGGACGAAAGCGCAGCCGAATCTCGGTAGTCCGTTCGTCGAGAGCCTTGCCCGCCGTGATGAAAAACGGCACGCCGTCCCACCGGTCGTTATCGATGTGCAAGACGGCGGCGGCGTAGGTCGGCGTACACGATCCCGCAGGCACACCGGACTCGCCGCGATACGCCGCGCAGTCCTGGCCTTGAAAACGCGCGGCGGCATATTGGCCCAGCGCGAGGCGATCGAACGCGAGCGGCGCAATGCACTGCAAGACCCGCACCTTCTCGTCGCACACGTGCGGCGCGTCGAAACTCGTCGGCGGTTCCATGGCCACGAGCGCAAGGAGTTGCATCAAATGGTTCTGAACCACATCGCGAACGATGCCGTAATCGTCGAAGTAGCCGGCACGGTTGCCGACGCCGATATCCTCTTTCCACGCGATGTGGACCGACGCGACATGTTGCCGGTTCCAGAGCGGATCGAAAACCCGGTTCGCGAAACGCAGCACCAGCAGGTTCTGAACGATTTCCTTGCCCAGATAATGGTCGATGCGGAACGTTTGGCCTTCGGTGAACACCTTGCCCATGCACGACACGAGATGATCCGAGCTCGTCCGATCGCGTCCGAAGGGCTTTTCAATGATCGCGCGAGACCACGTCGCGCCCGGCCCACATTCAACCAGCCCGGCGCCGCCCAGCGCCTCGGCCACGTCGAGGAAAAGAAACGGCGGAATCGCCATGTAATACATCCGATTGGCCGAGGCGTCGCCTTCGAGCAATCGCATCGCCTGATACAGGTCGAGGTAGGCGTCGCGCGAATCGTATTCGCCGGACATGTACGAGCACCGCGACAGAAAACGCTCCATGTAGTCGGCGCAGGAATGGCCCGGTACATAGCGGCACGTCAGTTTTTCCATCACGTTCGCGCGGAAGGCTTCGTCCGTCATCGGACGCCGCGCGAACCCAACAATGTGGAACGCCTCCGGCAGCAGGTCTTGGCAGTAGAGTGCAAACAGCGCCGGGATAACCTTCTTGCGCGCAAGGTCGCCAGAAGCACCCAGGACCACGATGGTCAGTCCCGTCTGCAAGCCCAGTTCATTCATGGCGTCTCCAACAACTAGGCTTTAGGCTTTAGGCTTTAGGCTGTAGGAAGTGCACGTTGCACTTGCTGCCTACAGCCTAAAGCCTAAAGCCTAAAGCCTCCGTTTATGCATTCACCCGTTGAACAGCGAGAATTTGTCTTTCCCCACACCGCAGATCGGACACTCCCAGTCATCGGGCACATCTTCCCATTGCGTGCCCGGCTCGATGCCGGACTCCAGATGACCTTCTTCAGGTTCGTAAACCCACAGGCAGATATCGCAAATATACTTCTGCATGTTCAAACCTCCAACGAACGCATACGCGCGTACTGTGAGCATTATAGGCATGATTCGGACGCGGAGCAATTCTCAGAGCTTGTGAAAAAATGCCGTTCTCGTAGGGCGGGATTGATTCCCGCCGATTTAC
>CAIYET010000996.1 GCA_903925285.1 Candidatus Hydrogenedentota bacterium
GAAGGATGAAGGATGAAGGATGAAGGATGAAGGATGAAGGATGAAGGATGAAGGATGAAGGATGAAGGATGAAGGATGAAGGATGAAGGATGAATTGGCGATTGCGGATTGTAGATTGTGGATTATTACTGACGCCTACAGCCTACAGCCTAAAGCCTTTTCATCCTTCATCCTTATCGAGTATCGTGGTATAGTGGCCGCAGGCGAAACGCAAGAAATGGAGGTTTTAGATGGGTACGATATCGCGCAGACAATTCCTGGTAAGAACGGCGGCGGGAACGGCGGCGTTTGGACTGCTAGCCGCGTCGAGCCATGCCGCCAAGGGCGTCAAAGAGATTCGTATGAGCGCATGCGACTGGTCGCTCGACGCAGGCGGACCGGACGGGCTGACGGTAGCCAAAGACATCCGCTTGGATGGGCTCGAACTGTCGGCGGGCGACGCGGCGGATACGCTGAAGATCGCCGACCCGGCGTACCGTGAACAATACAAAGCAGCCATGAAATCGACCGGCGTCGCGGTGTCGTCGGTTGCCATGGGATTTCTGAACGGTTCACCTCTCGCCACCGAGCCGCGCGGCGTGGCGTGGCTCGAACAGACCATCGAAGCCACGAAGGACCTGGGCGCGTCCGTCATTCTGGTCGCTTTCTTCGGCAAAGGCGACCTGCGCAAAGGCCGCCAACTCAAGGAGGCCGAAATCGACGCGCTCGTCGGTAAATTGAAAGAAGCCGCGCCAAAGGCCAAGGCGTCGGGCGTGATCTTGGGTCTTGAAAACACCTTGTCGGCGGAACAGAATCTGCACATCCTCGACCGCGTGGCCAGCGATGCCGTCCGCGTGTACTACGATACCGGCAACTCGACCGACAACGACTACGACGTGCCGGCGGAGATCCGCATGTTGCGCGACCGGATTTGCCAGTTTCACTTCAAAGACGGCCGCCATTATCTCGGCGAAGGCAAAGTCAAGATGAAACCCGTGGCCAAGGCCATTCATGCCATTCAGTACAAAGGATGGATCGTCCTGGAAACCGCCGCACCGTCCAAGGATCGCAACGCCGATTTCCGCAAGAACGCCGACTATGTCCGGGAACTCATGGGCATCGCCTGATTGCGCGGCCATTGCCGCCACACGGCACGATGACTGCCGCTAGTATACTACGCCGCGAGGGCGGCCTGAAAATCGTCGTACTCCTTGCGTGCTTTGGTCTGGGCGGCGATGCGCAGGGCGTTGATTTCGTCGAAATGGATCAGGAGCACGTCGACGAGGGGGGCGTCGAGTTTGTCGTGAGCCGCCATATCGCGCAGAATACGGGTCGCTTCCTCTTTATCGCGTCCCTCATGGTATGGACGGTTCTCGTTAATGCTCGTGAAGACATCGGCAATGGCCATGATCCGGGCGCCGAGCGGCAGATCGGCAGCCATATATTTGAATGGATAACCACTGCCGTCAAGCCGCTCCTGGTGTAGGGATGCCCACGGGGTGATATCGCCGAACGGCTCGATGAACTCTAAAATGTGATACGTGTAGTACACGTGGGTCCGCATGATGTGCCACTCTTCGGGCGTCAATTTGTCGGGTTTCTCGAGGATCTCCGACGGGATGGCGAGCTTGCCGAGGTCGTGCAAATAGGCGGCGATTTCGAGTTTCGTGCATTCCTGTTCGGAGAAGCCAACCTTTCGCGCCATCGATACAGCCGTCGCGGCGACGCCGCTCGAGTGCGTGGCCGTGAACTCGCTCTTGAAGTCGATGATGTTGCATATCAGGCGCGCCAGTCCGAGCAATTCGTCCATCTCGACCATCAGCGAGTGACGCCCGACCCGTTTCTTCAAGATGGCTTCGACGAACTTACTCGAGGCCTCGAGCCAAACGTAATCTCTCTCGGCGAACCGCATCAGCGCGGCAACGTGATCGGGGGCAAACACGGCGCCTGCGTTCCGCGCAATCGCCTCGCAAATCACCGATACCTGGGACAACGGGGACGTCTCGTGATGCATGAGCACCGCCACGCGGTCGGCCAAGTGCAATATATGCGCGGTTTCCGGCACGGGTGCTCCCGCAAACGAGAGGCCTTGTCCATGGTTCCACGGCAAATGGTGGTAGAGGATAATAGGGCCGATATCGGCGAACGGTTTGAACCCGTTCAGAAGCAAATACCCGGCCCTCGAGTGCGGATCGCAATGATGGTCGTCGAAGACCAGCAAGTCGAGCCGGTTCTTGACCGAAAACGCGCCGATATCGTGCAGCGCGCCCGCGATCGCCATGTCGATCAACGTTTGCTGAGGCAGGTGCAACTCCTCCCCAATCCGCATCGCCAGGTAGGCCACCCTCATGTGATGCTCCGCCAACGCGGGCGCCATCATATCGATTGTGCGCGATATCGGTGAAATGAGATCCCAAAGACTTAAATTGATGCCGGTTAGATTCATGTTATCAGATCCTTTACGTCATCGCGTGCCAGCCGTTGCGAGTAAACATACCATACGTTAAACACCGCGCAGGTTCCACGAATTCCGCCTTGTCCGATGTCATAACCGATGCGCTTCATCTCGGCGCAGAGTCTACTTCACGGCTCTGTTTCAGTTCGGCAATCGCTTAGGGTGCAGTTCTGTCTTTACCGTAGCGTCCAATAATTTGTTCGCAAGTCTAGGGGCATTTTCGCAGTTGCGAAATCCAATCCCGTCTATGTGGACGCAATAGATTACGGAAGACAGTCGAAATTTGGAGTGCGGCGGCTGCGACGCCGCTTTTGATGGATGATACGCCGATGCGAAAACGGAGCCAAAGCGGCGTCGCAGCC
>CAIYET010000997.1 GCA_903925285.1 Candidatus Hydrogenedentota bacterium
CACCGGGTCCACGATGCAAATCGGCACAACGCCGTTTCCATGGCGTTTCCATGACGGGGAAAAACAGCGGTGCCCGCGCCTACGGAGAGAAGCGCGGGCACCGAGTGTGGTGACGAGAGGACGAAAAACGTCACCAAACGCGTTTGTTTGCCTTGCATGGAGGACTTGGGATCGCGGGCTGCACTGGCGACTCGACCTTCCTCTCCCCGAAGTCGAAGTCCAAGATCTTGGCTTCGACAGCGTAGAGGCTGATCTTGCTGCCGTTGTTGTAAACCCTGCCATTCTGTTCGTCCCCCATCATTATTTCCTGGATGGGAGTGAACCTGGACTGATACCGCGGCTTGTTGTTCTGGTGCAGCAGACCGTGGTCCGCGAGATAGCGGCACACTTCGTCGGTGTTGCTCATGCCGCAGGCCCGACGTAGACCGACGTGGCTGAACAGGAACATGTCACGCCCATCGAAGCGGATCTTGAAGGCGACTCTGTCCCGAACCACGTCCGCCCCTTTGCCGTATTCCTGAATGCGGCGTTCAAGGTTATCCTCGATAAACTCCTTCAAATCGCGGGCGGCGCGGGCGGCGTCCGACAGTACGGAAGAGGTGGCTAGCCACATGTCTCTGACGGAAGCGACCGCGGCGATGACCTCGTCATGCGTGTACGGAAGAATTCCAAAATCGACGGCCAGCGAACCGGCCAGCGCGATCACGCCCAAGCGGCGTATGACACGCTTCTGCTGATCGTGGAGATCCGGCACCTGGAGAGCGTCCGTAATCGTGTCCCAGCGTTTTCGAAGCTCGACCGTGTTCACGGGTTCGATTTCTTTGCCTTCGACCGTTCCGAACAAATGCTCCAGGAAAGAAATTGAGGGCGTCGCGAAGAATTGCCCGCACGCCTCGCGTATCGCATTCACGAACGTCTCGGGATCCTCGCCCTTGGTGTCGACGAATATGCCCGAACCACACTCGACGTTGATCACGCGGATGAACTGACCGGCCTTGGCCTTGCGGTGGCCGTCTTCCTGAATCACGTCCTCGATCGATTTCTCGCCCGTGCTCAGGAGCGGCGCGCGCCACTTGTAGGGTGACCGCATCGATGCGTCCGAGCGCATGCGGGATTTGCCCCTGCCGCCGCTGGCCATGTAGATGAAGCGCGACATGTCTCCCGAGAATTCGCCGATCTCGTCCAACGCCAGCAGCAGGTCGTTGCGCGAGTGGCACAGCCCCTCAAGGCTATTCTGGGTGCCGTTCCACGTCATGACGAACGTGGGGCGGTCGCCGCCGCACGGCGCGCCGCAGCCCCACACCGATGCGCCCATGCCCAGCGTTATCGATTTGCCGATGGAACTCGGCCCGCGCCAATGGATGCCCAGAAACTCGGACTCCAGAAGCCAGCGCAGTGGCGCACTGAAACTGTGCATCAGCGTCACCATGGGTATCGGGTTAGACTTCGCGCGCGCGGCCACGTTGTCGATCCAGTCCTGCAGCGATCCCGCGGGCCGCATCGCGCGAGCCAACTCCGAGTTCCTGAGCAGATCGAGGTCGAACGGCACATCCCCGTTGCTGCCGAACACGCGTTCCGGCAGAACAAAGATCCCCTCGCCCGGCTTCACCTCGTGCCAGCCGGTGCGGTCGAATTCGATGAAGCGGGGAGACCGGAACGACTTGATATATTTCACGAGGAGTTTCCCGACTCCGGGAATCATCGAAAAACCAGCCTTGTCGAGCCGCGCCAGTACGTTGGACGGCCGCCCGTGCAGATCGGAGAAGTCGATCTTCGAGGTCAGGAACTCGTCTTCGTACCCCCAGCCGCCGACCTTGATGCTCCAGTCGCCGCCGTCGGGCGTCCGGCAGAGACCGATCACGTAAAACGGCTTCTGCGTAATATACGCGGCCTCCAGCACGTCATACACCCCGTTCGGGTGTACGTTGTAATCGTCTGGCAAAAGAACGCCGTTTAATTCCTCGCTCAACCGGTCGCGCAGGCGATCGTTTCGCGCGGCCAGCTCGCGATCTTCATCGCAGGTGATTTCTGACATATCTACTCCTTGGTTGTGAGGCGGATGGGCACAGGCGAAACCGTGTGCCCATCCGCGTCTGTTATCACATGGCCGGACTCGGCCATTCCCTTTGGGTGTAAATCTCGGCGATTTCGTCGAGTTTTTCATCCGCATTCGTGACCGGCCCGTCGAAGTCGAGGTCCGGTTCATCGTTAGGATCCAGGCCGCCGCCCAGATCGTGAAGGATTACGGCGACGGACCCGTCAGCGGCGTCGGCGCCGTGAAGTACGAAGCGGGGCCAGATGTTTAGTCCCGGCAACGCGACCAAATCCTGAACTCGCTTTAGGTCCACGCCCCCGGCCGCGGCATCGCGCCGCAACACGGCCCGATCGCCCGCATCCGACCAGGAACAGCGGCGTACGAGGCCGAAGCGGCTTGACTCGAAGTACTGCTCTACCACGACATCGTGGCCATCCGCGGCGTATTCATACCTGATGGTGGTGGAGAACGGATATACCGCGTGCACGGTCCAGCGGGGCCATGGCAGCCCGTAAAATTCGACTCTCATGATTTCACCTCACCGCGCGCGTACCGACGGGCAGCGCGCTGGTTGGCGGGTTTGCGGGCTGCGCCGCGGCCGTATCCGCATTCGGCCGCGACACCCCGCATGACCACTACGGATATCCCGTCGTCGTCGGTCAGGTGAACCATCGGGTGGGGCTGGTTGTCGCTGTAGGCGCGGGCCAGCTTGTGCAGATCGCGGACGCGCATCGGCTCGGCGTTGAGCCGTTTTCCCTCGGCGCGCAGGACCGCCCGATCATACGGATGGTTCCAGTCCAGCGTCCTG
>CAIYET010000998.1 GCA_903925285.1 Candidatus Hydrogenedentota bacterium
AGTTGGGGTTGGCTTGTTCGTCGAACGGATTCCACCAGTGCGTAAGGTTTTTGAGTTCTTCGCGCACCTTGGACGCTTCGTAGAGTCCTTCCGGCGTTATGGTTTCGTTTTCGTGCGCCGGATCTTTTCCGAGAAGGTTTTTGGTGAAATGTTTCAGGGACGCAATGCGTCCGAGAATGTTTCCGCGCAACATGCTCTTGTCTGGCAGCCAGTCAACGGCGCGGCCTATTTCGTGGGCGATAACTTTGTTGGCGTACTCATGATCGCGCGCATAGAACGTGGTAATGAATTTTCCCGTCTTCTTGTCGCGGTTGACGTCGGTGATAATGTCGTCCAGTCCTACGCCGTGTTCGTTCGCCACTTTCTCCTTCGCCGCGTCCATCGTTTCACCAAACAACTTTGCGCGAGTAGCTACGGACGTGAGTAGAGGACCATGAAAGATGTTCGCCTCCAAGGATATGCGGCCGGTGCCGGATGCGTCGTCGTGATGAAATAGGCCGATGGCGCGCCCACGCAACTTTTTAACCACGTCTGGCGTGCTGCCGAGTATGGCCTGTGCAACGCGTACGAGTTCGGGCTGTTCGAGTTTCTTTGCCTCGTCTTTTTCGGTGTCGCGCACGGCGGAAAACAGTTCTTCCGGTTCGTCGTGGAGATGGAACGGTTCGGGTTTTGGTTGTTGTTCGGGGGACGACCCCGGCATTTCCGCTTGGTTCTTTTTGTCGGACGTAAGTTCGTCCAGAAGCGCCTTGTTCTTAGGGTTTGGCGGTTCTCCATTTTTTGCGTTCTCGGAAATTTGTCTTCGCAGTTCGTCCGCGGCCGCTTCACGAGAGCCGTGTTTTTCGTAAAGGTACTCGGCTTCGGACGACATTTTCGGCATTGAGGATTCGTTGGGGGTGTCGAGTTTCGCGCCAGACGGCTTATGTTCCTGTGTCTCAAACTCGTCCAGCGCGGCAGCATAACCGGATTCTCCGGGTTGAAGAACGCCTGCCGCTTTGGTGCTTTCCCACTCTGGAATACGCACCGTTTCTCCGTCTTTCAGTTCCCTGGCACCGCTGCCCCTCTCTTTCCCCATGTGCCACTCGCCGTTTTTGTAGACAAGAGTGCCGTCCTGTACGTCAAACGAGGAAATGTCTTCGGTTTCGGGTGCCTTCTTTATGGCGTCAACAGTGCCGAGTTCGAGATCTACCTTCTTGCGTATTTCCGATTTGGTTTTTAGCATATTCACAAAACCATCTTCGGACTGATCGCCGTGCCAGATATCTCTCGATGCCGCGTCTTGCAGTATGGAATCCCAGGCCATTGTCCCGTTTTTGCTGAAATATCCGGGCGGTATTCCGGGGAAATCGTTTGGGTTTCTTGGCATTTTAACTTTGCCAAAAATCTCTTGTTTGAGGCCCGATAACCCTTCGTTTTTGTCGGAAATAAACTCATACCGTTTGCGATTTGGAACGGCCTCCAGGTGCGTTTTGGGTTTCGGCTTAGGCTCCGCTTTGGGAGCAGCATCCTTTAATGCCTTGCGCAATTTCGGATCGTTTTTGATGCCATATCGCGCCATACTGGGGTCTTGTTCCCATAGTCGCGCGGCAAAGTCTTCGTGTTTGTCTGGATTCTTATCGAACACGTCAGCGATTCTGCGGTATCGCTCCGACGGGCGCATCTTTTCGCCGTTAAGCGCGGTAACAATGTCGTCTATGGGCTTGCCGGGATGCGCTGGCTTGTCAAAAAACGATGGGTCTGTAATAAGTCCTGCGTTTGTGGGTACGTCGGCGCGGGCATAGAACGGGTTTCCTTCTTTGTCCCATGCCACTTGCGCATAGCCTATTTTTTTTAGGTAGTCGAGGTGGTCTTTAGTGTCGCGAGTAAGGCGATGCCCCTTGTCATCCTTCGGTGATAGTTGTTCAAGGGAACTCCATTTCTCACCTAAACGCTTCGCCGTCTTTGCAACGCGCTTCGCCGTGTCTCCGACAACACCATTTTCCCAAGAGCCATTTTCGGGGTTGTGATTTTCGGATTCGTAGCGCGCGCCTATCTCGGCGGGGCTTTGTTCCCAAGGACTTGTTGGCGGGGGGAGTGGAGGCTCCCCCGCGCCTGACGGTTGTTCGGATGGAGTCGGAATCTCAGCCGACGGTCCCGGCTCCGGCGTGGGCCTTAGCAGCCCTTGCCCCCGGTCTTGCCCTTCTTGGGCGCTTTCTTTGCCATTGTTCGTCGTCTCCGTTGGTATGGTTTCCGGGGCCGGGGACGCACCACGCGCCGCCCGTTCTTCCGGTGTTACGAGGGGTTGATTCCAATGCACGTCACGGAACGCCTTGAACGCATCGCGCAGATCGGCATTGCCGGTGAGTTTCGCCGCGAAGTCGCCCAGCTTTTCCTTTACCTTCTGGACGATCTTCTGTGCGCCGGTCATTTTCTTGTAGTCTTTGCCGATGGTCGCGTTGTAATCGCGCGCCAGGGCTTCCTCGTTCAGCTTACCGTTGATGTTGCGGTAATACTTCATAAACGTGTCGTACTGCTGGGGCGTAGCGGCCAGCTTAACCCAAGCATGAAGAGATTCGTGAGGCAGTTCGCCATCGCGCACCAGCTTTATGAGCGCGTCCACGTCGTGCGTCTGCCCGTCGAAGGTAACCGTAGATCCGCCCGGAGTGATGTTGTTGTCGTCGGCCCATTTCAGGCGTTCATCCGGCGTCATGCCGTCCCATGCGGTTTTCTCTTCCGGGGTCAATACCTGCTCAACCGAGTTCAGCCAGTCCGCTACGTGGTCCGGGTTAGTTCTGTCCACAACTGGAGCTTCGTCGCGGACGTGAATCTTTGCTCCGTTCGCCGTGGTGACGATGTGGCTGCCGTCCTCTTGCGGCTCGATGGTGGATTTCGGGAATGCGGCCTCGATGCCCTCGCGCGTGACGCCGCCAATTTTGCGGGGTTCTGGCGGGGCTACAGGGGGCGCGGCGGGTTCTTGGGGTATCGATGCGGGTTCAGGCGCGCTCGTTGGCTGTGGGGCAACAGCGGGGGATTCCTGCGCCTGTTGAGGCAATTCCGGTGGGGATTGACGCGGAAGTTCCGGTTTTCCCGCTGCCGCGTTGCTCATTGCGTCGAGTAGGCTGTTCCCGTTGTCAACAGGTTTCGGGTGTGGGGGATTCATGCCGGGGGGTGGCTGTATGCCCGGAGGTTGTTGTGGCGGATTTTGATTCCAGTCAAGCGGTTGGTTCTTGGCGGCGTCGAGGATGTCGCGCGCGGTCTGCGTTTTGGCATGGTCTTTGATGTTGCGCGCAGTCTCGCGGTTCTTGGTTCCCGTCTCCTTGCGAATTTCGTTGATGGTAGGTTCGCGCCCGAGGTCTGCTTTCAGTTTGTTGTATGCCGCTATCTGGTCCGCGTTCACTTCCGGCTTCTTGGCGAACATGCTCGCGCCCAAAGGCATCACGGAGCCAGCGCCAACCATCGCCGTCGTGTTTATTACGGAGTCCTCGATAACCTTGGCGAGTTCAACGGGATCGAGTTTCTCGCCCTTTGTCCATTTATTTTCAGCGTATTGTGATATGGCGGTAGGGACAACTTTAACGTTTTCCCATCCAACCGTTTTCAGCGCCTTCTTCGCGGTGAATACGAGTCCCTTTTTTATAGCCTCTTGCGCCACGGGCTTTACGCCCGCCGCAATTTGTTCTTCGAGCGAGTCTATTCCGGCCACATGGAATGCGGTAAAGAATGCCATGCTCAACGCGGCTTGTCTCGCGGCGTGTGCGTAGTCGCCCGGAACGTCAGTAAGTGCCTCGTTTGCGGCGTTTGCGCCAAACCCGGTCATCATGGACGTAAACGAATTTCCTGCGGCAGTTTTCAGTGCAGATCCGGCAACCTTTGCGGATAGTCCCTCAAGCGAACCAGCGCCACCGCTAATCAATCCGTATCCGAATACCGTTTCCAGTCCTTGCGTCACGTTGGCTATTGTGCGCGGAACAATGCGCGGATCGGCCTGCGCTTCGCGTTCCTGAATGCGCTTGTTCTTCTCGTCGGACAGATCGTTTTCGCCCGCAAGACGATTCTGCAAACTGAACGCTTCCAGCACCGCGCGCTGCGTACCCTCGACAACGCTTTTCCCTACCACGTTGGACTTGGCATCTTGTGCGTATTTCGTCGCCGCATCCGCTATGTCTTTCGTGGCGTTCATTATAATACGCCCCGGTGCGCGCGCCATTCGTTGAAGATTGGTCTCTCCTTCGTTCGGGAATTGAGACGAAACGTTTGGCTGCGGCGAACCATCGGGCAGCGGAGCGCCTTCTACTGTGGCCGGAACAGCGCTGGGCTGCGCGTAATTTAGAGCGCTTTGTATCGTGTTTCCGATAACACGCATTGGGACGCGCGCGGCTGCCTGCAATACGTTCTGGTCTTGCGGATTTGCGGGTTGTGCTATTGGCGAGTTGTCCGGGAGTGGCGATATGGAATTGAGATAGTCAACCTGGTTTTGGCCGGATTGCGCCAAATCCTGCATGAAAGATGTGTTGTGCGGGATTCCGGGGGCGTTCGAGTTTGCGTTGGGCTGTACCGTAACCAGATTATTCATCGGGGTTACCGGAACGTCGGGCGGGGGTCCGGCGGCATGTTGCGCGTCGTAAGCGGCGTTCTCCGCGTCTATTTGGGCTTGGGTCAACTCGCGATATTGCGGCTTACCCTCAAGTTGTCCGAGTCGTGTCGTGGCCGAAGCGCCTTGATTTTGCACTTCGGCATCACCTGGATACTTCGCGTCGTAAGCGGCGTTCTCCGCGTCTATTTGGGCTTGGGTAAGTTCCCTCATTGCCGCGCCTTCACAATCTCTCCACTACGAAGCCGAACATATCCGGGGGGTACTGGGGTATTTGCGGGTAATGACGGCGCATTTATCCCAGTTGGCATTAGTCCGCCCTCCATGTATTCGGATGGTACGGGGGCCTGTCCTGGGGGCGTGGCGTGGGCGCTGGTGGTCGAGGGTATGGGTGCGGAAGTAGGCGGAATAACGCTTGGAGAGTATCCAAGTCTGGACATAATGATCGACACCGGAACTTGCGTTCCGTTGCTGAATAGCCCGCCAATAATTCCGTTGTTGTTGTCCTCGATCTTATTGTCATCGGCGAATTCTTGAATTTCTTCCGCCGGCCAGCCTTCCTTTGCCGCCTCCTTGACAAAATTGGTGAGTTTTGTCGCTCCCGAATTTATGGGTATGTCCGCGAGCGGCTTGCGTGGGCGCGGCTTGCCGTTGAGTACGTCAAGTTCTTCGGAAACCTTTGTCCCGTTCTCCTTGGAGTAGACTTTCGAGAGCGCCAGCTTCTCCGACTCGGTCATTTCCTTCGATTTTTCCGAAGTTTTGGCTGGTATTACTCCGTGGTCGAGCTTGAAGTAGGCAGGGTTTCTAGGGTCAGAGTTGGGGTCTGGCTGATACTCAACCTGGTGCATCTGTCCATCTTCGCCTAATTCGTTATGGTTATCGTA
>CAIYET010000999.1 GCA_903925285.1 Candidatus Hydrogenedentota bacterium
AGCCTGAAGCCTGAAGCCTTCTTTAGAAGTGGGATGTGGGTGGTTTGTGGCGGCGAGTTGCGAGAGATGGACTTCAGGCGGTGCGTCGGGGGCCAGGGCCTTAAAATCGATATTGCGGAGGTGGCTGCACCAGTATAGGGGACGTCCTTGGCCTTGTTCGAAGATGCGGCCGACATAGGCGCCGATGACGGAGAGCGAAAATAGGTTAAGCCCCGTGAAAAAGGTCAGCAAAACGACAAGCGAGGTCCAGCCCGGGACGGTACGTTCGAGGATGAAGTGTGCGATGCAGGCCTTGGCCAGAAACGCGAGCGATGCGCCCCACAGGATGCACGCCATCCACAACATACTCCCGAGCAATGCCGAAGAAAACGACAACAGACCGTCGAAAGCGAACGCGGCCATTTTGGTGAGCGGGAACTTGCTGCGACCGGCGGGACGCGGCGCCCGATCGTAGGTAACAATCGTTTGGCGGAATCCGAGGGCCGAAAACAGGCCGCGGAGGTACCGGTGGCGTTCGCGAAAGCGGCGTACGACGAGCAGCACCGGACGGGTAAACGCACGGAAATCGCCGCAATCCTCGATGAGCGATCCTTGCGAAAACCGCCTCAAGAAGATATAGAAAAGCCGCGCCGACGCGCGTTTGAAATACGTCTCGCCTTTGCGCGACCGGCGTTGCGCGTGAACCATGTCGTAGCCTTCGTCGATTTTTGCCAGCAGATCCGAGACGACCTCAGGAGGATCTTGCAGATCCGCGTCGAGCGTCACCACAATATCGCCGGAGGCAAAATCCATCCCAGCGGTCAACGCGATTTGGTGTCCACAGTTCCGCGCCAGATGGAGTACCTTCAATCGAGGGTCGTTGTCGGCGAGACGATCTAAAATCGCTCCACTGGCGTCGATGCTGCCGTCGTCGACGAAAAAAAACTCGAACTCGCGTCCCCGTTCCCGTTCGGCCAGTTCACACACGCGCGCATAGAACTGTTCGATGACTTCGGCTTCGTCATAGCACGGCGCAACCAGCGAAACACGGGTCACAGGATGTTTTCCCCTTTCACTAGGCTTTAGGCTGTAGGCTTTAGGCTGTAGGCTGTAGGCTTCCTTCCTACAGCCTAAAGCCTAAAGCCTAAAGCCTATACGGGACCGCTTGCCTGCAATTCACTCATAGGGATATGATAGCAGAAAAGTACACGGCATGCGATAGGCTTCAGGACAAGGATGAAGGATGAACAAAGGAATTCAGGAGTCAGGAGTCAGAATGAACGGCGGCGGCAGCGCCATTCTGACTCCTGACTCCTGACTCCTGAATTCCTTGAAAAGGTCCCTATGAAACGAAAGCGCGTGTTCCTTGCAAATGTGGGACGGTGCACAGCGAGCACGCCGATGACGAGTCCGCCGCTGGGCATCTTGTGTTTGGCCGCGTATGTGCGCGAGAAGTGCCACATCGAGATCCTGCTTGCCGATCAACGCGCCGAGAGTTTGACCAACGAAGAACTGGTGCAGCGGGCTGCGGCGTTTAAGCCCGACATTGTGGGCCTGGGGGCGATCACCCCGTTTGCGCGCCGACTCGCGGCGGTAGTGGATCTCATGCGCGCCGCGTTGCCCGGCGCGTGGATCGTGATTGGGGGCGCGCATGCAACCGCGCTCGGGGGCGCGGTTCTCGACGATGTGGCGGCGGATGCCGCAGTCATCGGCGAAGGCGAGCGGTCGCTGGCGGCGATTTTGGGCGCGCACCCCGATCGCGCCAATCTGTCCGAGATCCCTGGACTCGCTTGGCGCGACGAAGAATGCCGCGCGATCGCGAATCCAGGCACGACGCCTGTTGTCGAGGATCTGGACGCGCTGCCGTTTCCCGCCTACGACCTTGTCGATCTCGAACCGTATTTCACATCCATGGGCATGTCCCTGCTACCGCCCGGCCGCTGTCTTGCCCTGTTCACGAGCCGCGGCTGCCCGTACGAATGCTCCTTCTGCCACCACATATTCGGGCGGCAGTTTCGGAAGCAATCCCCCGAACGCATCGTGGCAGAGATTGAACATTATCGGAACGCTTTCGGGATCGCCGAAATCGAGTTCATGGACGACGCGTTCAATCTCGACACACCCCGCGTTATCGAGTTTGCACGCCTCATGCGGCAGAAAAATCTCCGCCTGCGTTTGCATTTCCCCAACGGCATGCGAAGCGACCTCGTCACCGAAGAGATCCTCGAGGCGCTCGTCGAGGTTGGCCTATACCGCTCCTCGTTTGCCCTCGAAACCGGCTCGCCCCGACTCCAAGCGCTCATCCGAAAACGCCTCGATATCCCACGGTTCCTCCAGGCCGTCGAATGGGCCGTGCAACGCGGCGTATTCGCACACGGATTCGCAATGCTTGGGTTCCCCACTGAAACCGAGCAGGAACTCAAATCGACGATCGAGGTTATGTGCCAATCCCGGCTGCACACCGCCGCATTCTTTGGCGCAATTCCCTATCCCGGCACCGATCTCCACACCCTTGCCCAAACGCGATGCCCCGATAAGATGCGCGGGCTTTCCTACGAAGACACCGATTGCTCGAGCTTCCCCCTGAACCTTTCCGAGATGCCCGACAGCGTGTATTTCCATCTCCGTCGCCAAGCATGGCGTCGGTTCTACTTGCAACCCAACCGCATGGGCCGCATCATCCGCGATTACCCGCAACCCTGGTACTTGCCGCGCCTGTTGCCAATTTTCTTGCGCAGGACGATTCCAGGGCTTCAGCGACATGGAACTAGGAGTTAGGAGTTAGGAGTTAGGAGTTAGGAGTTAGGAGTTAGAATGGCGACAGCTTGGAACTTCCGCCTATCTGGCGTCGAGAACTGCACTCACCCAGAGGGTGAAGTGCGCTGTTCTCATTCTAACTCCTAACTCCTAACTCCTAACTCCTACTCCACAGTGGAGCCACATGACGACTTCGGATACCGACCGCGAGACGCGCCAAAGACCGCGCGAACTTTACGACCGCTATCGATTCGGCGATTTCTGTTACGGGCAACAACGCGACCGGCACAATCGCCCATTGTTGGAATTCCTCCGCACGCTTCCACCGGAAAGCAACGTGTATGACATCGGTTGCGGGACCGGCTATTGGACTGAAGCCGCCGTTCGGTCAGGCATCCCGCGCGAACGCCTCTTCGCACTCGACCTTTCGCCCCGCAACATCGCATCCCTGCATGCAAAGGGGTTCAAGGCCGTGTGTGGAGACGTGCTGTCGTTGCCGCTGAACGACAATGTGGCCGATGTCACGATCTGTAATGGCGTGATCCACCACACGCCGAATCCTCGAGGCGCCTTTCGCGAACTCGTGCGGATCACCCAACCCGGCGGCCTGATCTTTCTCGCGGCCTACAATCGATGGAACCCGTATTTCCTTCTCGTGCACCGGGCCGCCGCACCGATCCGATACGCCTACTGGCACTGGAGCAAGCGCGTCCTCGACTGGATCTATCCCGTTGCCCAACTCGCGTTTCAGCCGCTGGCCTATTGCGTCATGGGACGATTTCTTGACCGGCAGACCGGCAAGACCATGTTGGCGGACCAAGTCATGACGCCGCATGCCCACCTGTTCTCGAAGCGTGCCATTCGGCGATACGCCCTCGAATCCGGTTGCACGGTACTCGAATTTGGCTATTCCGGGGGCCACATGATGCTGACCGCCATCCTCAAAGTCGAGAAGGCACGGACGAACCCGTGACGAGGTGCCCGCCAAGGATCAACAAGTCCACCGCACCCCTGTCGAGCACATGCAGGGCGTCCGTCGGCGCGTTGACAAGCGGCTCCTCATGCAGGTTCATCGAGGTATTGAGAACGCACCCCAGACCCGTTGCCTCATGAAACCGCCGCACGAGACGATAGAAAAACGAGTCGTCTTCTTCGCGTACGATCTGCGGGCGGGCCGTTCCATCGACATGTACCACGGCGGGGATGCGCCCGCGCCAAGCGGGATCCACGTCCAACGCGATGGTCATGAATCGTGCGGCGGGGTGCGCGCCGGCGTACTTTGGACCAGTAAACAGCGTATCGAAACACTCCGCGAGGACCGCCGGGGCGAAAGGCATGAATGTCGAGCGATGGAGCCGTTCATTCAAGCGCGCAGGCAGATCGGGATCTGCGGGATTGGCCAGGATCGACCGGTGGCCTAACGCGCGAGGCCCATACTCCGATGCCCCACGGAACAATCCCACTATGCGGCCCGCCTGAAGCGCCTGCACGGCCTGCTCGATCAAAACGTCATCGTCGGCGGGCGTATACGGAGCGCCCAAAGCATCGAGCGTACTCCGGATCGCAGCGTCCTCGTACATCGGACCGGCAAACACGCAGTCCAGTCCAGCCAAGCCCTTATCCTGTCGGCTCGCGTTGGCGTGGAGCATCGCGGCTCCGAACGCAAGACCTTCGTCGCCCATGCCGGGATGGACATAGAGGTTCTCCACGCCCGGCAAGTCCAGGATCCGCTGATTGAGGCGAACGTTCGCGAAAACGCCTCCCGCCAAGGCCACGTTCTTGGACGCGAAACGACTTTGAAAATGCCCCACGATCGCCAGCGTGGCCTCCTCGAACACCTGCTGGGCCGCCGCAGCAACATCTGCGGCAACAGAAAACGGAATGCTCTCGCCGTCCACGCCGAACACGCCGCCGTAGAAATCGCAAAACTCGCGCCGGAGCAGTCGGTTGAACAGAGGCTCCCATTCGCGCGCGCCCAAGACCATCGGTATGTAGGACAGTAACCGAAGAAAATACACCTTGCGCCGACTGAGCCGCGACATGTGCCTCTCTGCAGCCTCGGAGACAATGTTGAGGCGGCCATCCTGCATTTCGGCGTGCAAGAACCGGCGCAGGCCTTCGGCAAACCGCTTGGGATCGCCGTAGGCCGCGAGGCCGGTAACCTTTCCTTCCTGTTGGTTGACCTTGAATCCGAGGAATGCAGCGATAGATTTGTAGAATAGTCCTACAGAGGCCACTTCAGGCAGCGATTCCAAACGTTCCAAACGCCCCGCCTTGCCCGCCCAACAGGAACCCGACAGCCCGTCGCCTTCGCCATCGAAGGTGATCACGAGCGCCTCGTCGAACGGCGATCCGTAATAGGCGCTGGACGCGTGTGCGGCGTGGTGATCCGTAAACTCGATCGGAGCAGAGAGACCCAGCGCGCGCAACCGGGCAATCACCAACGCCCGAAGCTCGACGGATCGTCCGAAGGTTCGCGCGAGCGCTTCTTTGAATACCACCTGCGAAAGGCGCGTCTTGGAACGAATGTAACCATCCTTAACGCCGTAGTCGACGAGGTTCATGAGTTCCGCGAACTCATGGCTGCCGTAGCGCATACGGCACGACTCGCCGACGGCGACGATTCCGATCCGTTCGGGGCCAGCGACGTGCCGAAAGACGTATTCGAGGGCGCGGTAGGGAATCCCCCACTCGTTCTTGCGCCGCGAAAAGCGCTCCTCGGAACAACAGAAGAGAACCCGGTCCGCCTGTTCGTCCAAAACGCACGCGGTGGCGTTGTGCGAGAACGACAATCCAAGAATCATTCTTTACCCCGTACCAGTGTGCCCACAATCCGTCCAACACGAAAACATATTACAGGGCGCTGCCCCCACTGTCAATCGCCAAACCGATCCTCAATGCAGAAAATGTCGCGACTCTTTAATAATGTTCCCTTTTGGAATCGATAGAAATAGGCTATCCGACCCGAAAGCACATCCTACGGTCATTGAGTTAACGGCCGTTGACGGACAACCCGCCATTGCACGTTCATCCATTCCTATTTACGCAACGCGGCCTCGCGTTCAGCAGTGGTTCGGAGTTCCGCATAGATCCGTCTTGCTTCCTCGACTCGCTTAAGCAGGGCCGGGCCTTGCTGGGCCAATTCGGTCACGGGGCGATCGGCGTCGGCTTTGCCTTGACTGTTGCGTCCCGCTTGGGCCTCAGCCACGATGTGTTCGATCTCGGCGAGGCTCGCTTCCCGCTTGGCGATGAGTTCAGAGAAACTGTCGTATTTCCAGAACCTGAGTCCTCTTCTCACCACATAGACCGGCGTCGTATGGGCGCGAGTACCGTTACGACCTTCGGCCTCAGCCGCGATCCAGAACCCCTGTCCTGCCGGGATGGTGAAATCAGCCTCCAAATTAGCTTGATCGGCCTTTTCCGGGGTGATCGTTCTTATCGGATTGCCATGCACAATGATGTTGAGCTTGGCCGGCAGATCGCGCGTGGCATCGCCCCAAACACGGGCCTTGACCCGCAATGGTCGATCGTCTGTGACTTTGACTTCTTCGCCAGGAAGCGCGCCCTGAACCGTGAAGTCCAGCATGAGTCCGTTGCTCACAAAGGTGTTGCCCCGCCGTACCGCCTCGAACCAGCGGTCGGCGGTGAACCGTTTCTTCCCCACATAGGCGTACACGCGGCCTTCGCCAACGCTACCCCCCCAAGGCACATCCGACCCGGACGAAGCGGTCACTTTGAATCCGAGATTGAGGAAGTCATAGTAGATGCTGGTGCCCAGTGCCGCGAACTGCAAGATTTCCACAAAATCGATCTTTTCTTTTGGAATATTGATGCTCATGTCGCGATGCACCTGGAAAATGCCCGAGTTCACGTGGGCATATCCGGACAACCCGCCTTGGCGGTGCACCTCGTCAAACACGGTGTCATAAAGATAGTACTGCTCCGTGTCGCGGACCATACGCTTGATGTTCATCGCCAAGGTGTGCCCCAGTTCCTCGTGGGTGCGCGGGCATTCCTGTCCGGGCGAGACAATGTAACCCTTGTCCTCGACACGGAACTCCTTGCCGAACCCGCGCTGCTCGAACCAAGTGCGGTAGATGTCGCCCATTTTAACCACGTTCGCCAGCCGCACATCCTCCGCCTGTATCCAGTTCATCACCATGCCTGCGTCATGGTTGCTCAGGATCTGCGCGTGGACGTGATCGTCGCCGGAATACCAACCGAATTTGCGCATGTCGACCCAGCGCTTCGGCTTGTAGGTGCGCTCGACAGTTTGGTGGGACACCACCGTCACGGTATCCTGCACCGGAGCGTGCTCGATGCCCCGCAGTACCGTCACTTTGTATTCGCCCGGCGCCAGCGCCATCTGAAACGGCCCCGGAATGCACCAGTAGCGCGCGCCAAGTTCACCGGGGATCTGCGCGCGCCGAAGACCGGTGGCGGCCCCCTGCTTGTCAAACAGCTCTCCAAAATCCAGCGCATTCGCGGGCTTCACTTCGCTGCCGTCCGTTTTCCACACCAGCCGTATCATCGCGGGGGTGGGATTGCCCGAATCGTCCGACAGAACCCGCACGCCCAGCATACCGTGCGCCATCGTCACCGTTTCCACGGGGACCACCGTCTGTGAGTCCCCGCTTCCATTGAACTCAAACTCAATGGATGTGCGTCCCTGGGGAATCCGGTCCAGCGTCACCAGCACCCAAGAGGTGCCTTTCTCGGTCATGTCGACGGGAAACCGTGTCCCTTCCGCATTGACAGACAGGTCAAGTTTGTCTGTCACGCAGCGCACGGGGCCGTCTCCCTGCTCCATACGGAACAGAAATGCCGTTGCGTCTCCGGGAAGATCTGCTGGGGGCAACGACGCCGCTTTGACAAGCGAGTCCGTCATACGTATTTCCTGCACACGCGGACACGACTGGAGAATCTCCAGCAGTTTCTTTGAGGCTTTCTCGCGCTGTTCAAGCATTTCTTTTTTCTTCTGCTCGTCCGTGGAAGCTCTTCGGAGGACGTATTGGGCTTCGCGCAGATCACGATGGAGAGTATCCAGCGTTTCCCGATCCGTGTTTTCACACACGTACGCCTGGCGTTGCAGGAGTGCCTCGGCCATGTCGAGCGCCCCGGGCAGCGGCTCCGTCTCCTCCGCAACGCACATACAGTCCAAGCCCAACAGCAAGACGACAATGCCCAAGGTCAACATTCGCATTTTCATTTCCCTCCATTCTTGTTGCTGTCGTGTTCCCATAGAGTGCAGTGGGCCTCTGTTACACGAAACACCGCACCATCCTTTGAGGGCGGGCGAAGCCCTTTCTTGTCTACCGTCTGAAAGCGAATCCCGTCCGCGCCTTCCGTGGCTGCGGAAACCATCAACGGCGCATCTGTCCACAGGTCTGAATCCAGCGCAATCGTGCCGCCGACGCCGAAGTCCTTTGGAACGCGCGCAAAATAGGCCAGACGCAGTTCGTGCGGATGAACCTCCACATCCGGTGCGTCCTGCAGGTCCAGCACGGGGTCCGCGAGAGGTATCAATATGACAGAATGCCCATTCACAGACAACCGCAGCAACCGCTCGGTTCGTGCCTGGATATTATCCAGATACATCTCTTGCTCCTTCTTGGAGAGTTGCCCGTCGCCATTGATGTCCATTTGCCGACGCTCGACCAGTGACAAGTCGGCGGGGAAACTGAACTGGATTCCAACATCAATATTCGCGGGGCCTACGGAAACGCAAACACTCTCCCGCACATACTTTTCAAGCGACGTATGCGCCAAAGCGTATTGCGATACAAGACACGCCGTCGCGACAGCCCAGCCCCAGCACATAAGACGAAGCGTATGGAAATATGGCATATTCATTCCTCAATCATCCGACCAGCCCGGCGTCGATACAACGGCTCGATAGTTCGAGTCGTTATAAAGCGGACTCCGGTGTGGCTTGTATAAGCGCCCGGACTTGGGGCTGTCATCCTGCGTGTACACCCAGAGTTCATAGGGATCCCAAACGACAAGTTCGTCGCGACAATCCCCGGTAATATCCAGTGCCGCGCAACACATGTCGGGGTGGCCATCGCCGGGTAACTTCACCACGCACCGGCCCCAGCCATCGAACAGGCCGCCATCTTCAACGTTTGCCGACAAGAACACAAATTCGCCTGGACCACCGGTCCAGTTAACTGGTTGGCAGAGGCTACCATGTTGGAACGGTTCGAAATCGTGGTACACATTGCCCTCAGAATCATAGAAGTGAATGATGCCCTGGTTCCCCCAAAAATTGACGGTGGCCGTTTCGAGGCCCGGCAGGTCCGGGCGAAAATCGGCAATACCGGGGTTCTGGACATGGCCGAGGAAGAGGTGCTTGAGAATAGTTCCCTTCATGTCGGCGAGAAAAAAGCCCTCGTCGCTTGCGGCACAGACGAACACAGGGGGCGTTTGTTCCTTCAACGCCACGACCGCCACGCCGTCATCATGGTCGTCGAGATCCTTATCGAGCGTCCATAACAGTGTGCCGTCGTGGTCGAACATTGAATAGCCAATCGCGAGTTCATCTTTGCCGTCGTGGTCGATATCCGTGGCGCAGGGGTAATGACCGGTGTTGCATTGCGCTCTCCACTCAAGGTTCAGGTGCTCGTCGTAGACCCAGAAGTTCTGGTAGCGGTCTTTGAGCACGATATCGCCGGCTCGGCCCTGTCCGCGCATGTCGCAGAAGAACAGGCTGTCGCCGAAGATGCGCGGCGATTGATTGTAGGGTTTCTTCGTGTTGGCGGGCGTTTCGGGCGTCGGGATTTTCTGCCGCGTTTCGCCAGTCGCGCCTTCGGCGATAATGAACTCGAAGCCGCGGGTGTAGACCACTTCATTGCGACCGTCGCCGTCGATGTCGTGAATCTGGAAGGCGACGTCGTTGGTGAGATGGTTCTTCCATGGGTCCGGCGTGCCCACTTGCCAGAGTTGCTTGCCGTCAAATGTGATTGCGGTCAGGCAACTGACCTCGCTGGCCGTGTCCTTTGGTCCGTGATGGACCGGTTGGCAGACCAGCACGTCTTTCTGGCCGTCGTCATCCAGATCGCCGAAGCGAAGATTGCGTCCCACGCCGAAGCCGTCGATGCGCGCCTTTTTCCAAAGCACGGGTTTGGGATTCTTTGAACGCAACGCGCGCGATTCCTCTTCGCGCTCCTGCACGGCCCTGTCGAACGCGGCCTTGGCATCGGGGGACATGGAGACCATGACTTCATGGAAGCGCGCGGGAGAATCCGCCATGAGCGCGATACGCCCTGCGAGAAACGCATCGTGCGCGGCATCGAGCGAGACGCCGCCGAGGGAGGCGTGGATGTGATTTCCCGAAAGTTCCACGCGCGCAACAAGGCGGTCCGCAGGTTTCCATGAGAGCGGCGCTTCCGCAAGAATCTCTTCGTGCGGTTTGCGGAATGCATCGCCATCCTTGACGTACTTGATGATCGCGCGCTGTCCCGCGACGCCACAAAAGTAATAGCAGCGGTCATTACGGTAACGGAAAATGACGCCGGACTGGCCCTTGTCTGCCAGCGGGGACCACGCGGCATCCACGGTATAATCGCGCCACAGCGGGTCGCCCGCTTCGACCATGGGATGCATGTCTTTCCACTTGTTGTCATATTCCATGGCCAGCACGCGGTGGCCGTCGCTTTCCTCGATGCGCCACGCGCGTTGCGACTCCGGCTCGGAGCGATAGGTTGAGACTCCCCAATTCCCAATGCGCGCGGTCTGCGGTAGATAGTGATACTCCGCTTCCGCGCCAATAACACCCATCCAGATGCCGGTGCGATACGCCGTGAAATCGTCGTGCAGCACCACGATGTTCTGCTCGGCGGCAGCAGGCAACGCGACCAGGAGCAACGTCACGAAATGCATCATCAAGCGAACCTCCATTTACCGCACGAGCGAGTTTAGGTACGTCTCGATATTTGTGTAGCCGTCTTTGTCGGCAGCCTTCGCGCCATCCGACGGATCATTCGGGTTGAGCCTGTGTTTCTTTTCCCAGGCATCCGGCATGCCGTCATGGTCGGAATCAATCGGGGCTGGGAGGGAGCGGAGTTCCGGCCAACCTCCTACGGCTTTCTGTGAGTCGATAATCCCTTTCCCGCCGCCGCCATACGTCTCGCCGTAGCGGGCCGTGCCCGAACGTATCTCCTTGATAATACGTTCGTCCACCGCATCGCGCCGCAGGGAACAGCCCGCCCAGCGCAGGACCTTGGCGAAGGCTTTCTTTGCAGAAGTCGTCTCTACCGGGGCCACACAATAGGGCGTATTGACGCGGAGGGTTTCCTCGTTGGCTTCGCCGTCGCTGGCGTAATCGATTCCGCCGTTCCAGTTGCCGCGCGTGACGGTGGGGGAACCGAACATATAGTTGCCGACGCAGTACATTGTTCCGCGCGGGTCTTTTTGAAGAAAGATGCGGTCACGCACGTTTTCGGAGGTGGCGGGGCCAAATTTGTAGTAGTTGTTCACCCAGTTGCGCGGCCACATCTCGCCGCCGTACGCGCTGTTGAATCCCCAGTTGTAAATGACATTGTTGCGAATATCGAGGAGGCCGGATTCCTTGCTGCCGGATGCGCGCGGGTTGCGGCTCGTGTGATGCGCCAAAATGTTGTGGTGGTACGAGCCGCCGCCCCATAGTCCGCCATAGCCGTGTGCTCCCTTCTTGTGCAGCGACCGCGTCAGGCTTTCTGTCACCATGCACCACTGGACACTGAGGTTGGATGCCTTGTAGATGGACAGTGTTTCATCGACGCCCCAACTCACGGAACAGTGGTCGATGACGATATGGTCGCCGCCGCCGCCAAGGGCGTCCTGTTCCTTTCCCTTTTCATCGCCGGGGCGCACGCGGATGTACCGCACAATGAGATGCTGCGTATCAAAGTTAAGCTGGTAGTTCTTTATGCAGATGCCATCGCCGGGAGCGGTCTGACCTGCAATTGTGATGTACGGATTCCTGATCTTCAGCCCCGACTGAAGCTCGATCGTGCCCGAAACGCGGAACACCACCGTGCGCGGCCCCGTGGCGTCGCATGCCGCACGAAAACTTCCCGGTCCTTTGTCGTTCAGATTGGTGACTTCGATCACCCTGCCGCCGCGTCCGCCAATGGTGTACTTGCCGAACCCTTCCGCGCCGGGAAATGCAGGGGCGCGGGTGGGTCGAAGTTTCTTGAGCGTGACGGTCCGCGCCTTGAAATCATAGGCAAGTTCTCCTTGCCAGCCTTCCGGAAGGCGCAGTTCTGAAAAGCGTCCTTCCATGGCGGCCAAGCCCGGTCCCACCAACGTCAATTCACTGTTTTCGTGCGGTTCGACGCGGTCCACAAAACGTATGGTTGCCGCGCCGCCCAACCGCCATTTCCCGCGCTGGATCGGATTGACGGCGCTGTCGTGCCTCACGTCGAACCGCGTTTCGGCGTCGGCCAGATGCCATGCGTCATCGCCAGGAAACGCCGGCAGCCTTTCTTCGCTGCAAAGGCTGTTCAAATACTCTTCAAGGTTTGTGTATCCATCTTGGGTTCGAGCATCGTTGCGATCATTGGCGTCATTTGGATCGAGACCATGCGCCTTTTCCCAATCATCGGGCATTCCATCCCGATCGGTGTCCAAAGGCGCGTCCCCGGATTTCAACGGCGGCCAGCCGCCGACTTCGTCTTGTGAGTCAATAAGCCGGCCTTTTCCGTTTCGCACATTGTCGACAACGCGCATGTCGACGGCGTCTCTTTTCAACGCCATGCCGCCTCTTGCCAGCACCATTTCATACGCCTCCGCGGCGGATTGCGTTGCGGGCGCGTAGTCCCCGATTTCAAAAGGTTGCGCGACCTTCCAATCCTCGATGGTTCCGTCGTAGCGATAGTTGCCTTTGCCGAGCCAGCGTTCGAAATCGACCGCGGCATAATTATCTTTGCTTAAGTCATCACGAACAACGAACATATTACCGGCCATATACCCGTGGGCCTGTTTCGCCACGACCGTTTTCATGGCGATGGGACGTTCGGCGGCGTGCGTTTCCGGGCCTGGCTTGAAGTAGTTGTTGATGAGATTGGTTTGGCTGTCGGCCACGTTTGCCGCGCCGGACCAGTTGTAATCGACGTTGTTTCTGAAATCGACGATGAGGTTGGGTTTGCGCTCGTTTCCGCCGATGGTTGGGTGGCGGTCCCGGCTTGTGGAGAACAGGTTGTGGTGGATGCTGATGTTGCTCAGGGGCTGCCGGAACGATGCGCACATGGCGTGCGAGCCTTTGGGATGCAGGCTTTTGTTCAGCGCTTCGCTGAGCACGCACCATTGCATCGTGTAGTTGGTACACCCCCGCATATCTTGATTGCCGTCAATGCCCCAACTGAGTGAACAATGGTCGATCATGACGTTGTCGCAATAGTCGACGGTCATTACGTCCGGCCCTGTGGGCGGCTTATTCCGATCACCCATCCGCAGGCGGAGGTAGCGCAGCACAATTTCGCGCGACTGCTTCAGTTCGATGCCCCAATCCTTAATTGTGATCCCATCGCCGGGCGCTGTCTGGCCCGCAATCGTGATGAAAGCTTTGTCGTCGATATGCAACGGCGACTTGATCTCGAGTGTGCCTGCCACATCGAACACAATCGTTCGTGGAAAGGAAGCGGTCTGAATCCCTTCCCGCAACGAACCCAGGCCCGCATCGTCGAGCGTTGTCACGTGGTACACATCGCCGCCTCGTCCGCCACGCGTCCATTTGCCGAATCCTTCGGCGCCGGGAAAGGCGGGGAGCGTTCCATGACTGGGGCGGAGCGCTTGCTTGAGGGGCAGTTCCATGCGGGAGACGGCTCCGGCCGCCAACTGCGCGATGGCCCGCGCACCCTGTTCGCGCAAATGAGTATTGTCGGCGCGGCCTTCCGGGTAATTGGGGAAAGCGCCCTTCTTCAGGTTCATGAACAACATGCCGGTCTTTTCAGGACCCAGACTCTCAAACAACGCACGGGTCATCGCCTGCATGTCAATGAACGCGGCATTCATTTCCTTCGCCACATCGTGTGCTGCTTTGGGATATTCTCCGAGCGTGTCATTGAACGTCCCATCATCTTTCCAAGAATTTCGGCTGATTGAAGTGAGGACGATGGGAAACGCCCCTTTTGCCCGCGTATCCTGAATATAGGTCTTGAGAAAGGTTCGGAACGTTGTTGCGGGGTCCGTATAGCGGGCGGGGTCTTCCTTTACCGAGTCGTTGTGGCCGAACTGGATAAAGATGTAATCGCCCGGCCTCATGTCCGCCAGCACTTTGGCCCACGCACCCTCTTCCAGAAAACTCTTTGAACTGCGCCCGCTCTTTGCCCTGTCTTCGACCGTCATTTGTTGCGGATCGAAGAATTCCTGAAGAAGCTGGGCCCAGCCTGTCAGAGGATAGCGATCCGGTTGGTACGATGCGGAGGTGGAATCGCCGATGACGAACAACTTTGGCGTGCCGTCCGCGACAGCCGTTCCCGCAATGAAAAGCAATAGCGTCAAGACCAGAAGAGCAGAAGCAACCTCTATGTCGCGGGAGCGACGCGTCAGAGACGGCAATAGCATTCAAATACCTCCTCTTTCTCTTATGGGCATGTTTGATAACGGCCACCCAGTCATGTGCTAATTGCGAGGGTGGCTTGCCGAGATCGCAGAGGGAGCCGCCACGCATATTCTTGCCGTGTATCATAGCGCCACCCGCGCATGGGTTAAACTACCGAACCTGGAACCGGCCTTGCGGAAAATCAATTCTCACTTCCGCAGGCGTGGGCGCATAGCGGTTCGAATCCGCCCTCTGCTAAGATGCGCTTCGTAAAGAAGCCGCATCCTAACGAATGTCTGTTGCAATGAGGAGGCATTGATGCTCGAACGTTTATCCGCGGCACGTACAGTAATGGTTTTGGCCGGCGTGCTCGGCTGGCTCTCACTGCTCGCGTTCCTGGTCTTTCTATTCATAGGCTCCTTGAACGTGGTCGCCCTCGGTCTGGATACGGCTGGCACGTTGTCGCTGGATGCTGGCCTTTGCCTGCTGTTCTTCATTCAACACAGCGTCATGTCGGCGGCGCCGGGCGCCGCCTGCTCGGTGCGCAAGTTCTTTCGTGGTTGGCTGGCTAGGTCCATTCCCGACGCGTACGGGAACGCCATCTACGCGATCTGTTCGAGTCTGGTCTTATTGGCAGTGGTCATTTTTTGGCAGCGTTCAGCATCGTCGCTGATCGAAGTTAATGGCGTGTATCGCATACCATTTTACTCCGTGTTTCTACTGTCGCTAGTAGGATTCGCTTGGGGCGTCAGGGCCTTGAAGTCCTTCGACCCTTTCGGCATCAGCCCGATCCGCCACCATTTGCAGGGCACGGAGCCGAAACCGCAGCAGTTCATCGTGGCAGGCCCCTATCGCTGGGTGCGTCATCCGCTCTACCTTTTCATGATGTTCATCATTTGGGCTTGCCCCGACCTGACGTTAGACAGGTTGCTGTTCAACCTTCTCTGGACCACTTGGATTGTCACTGTAGGGACCATCATGGAAGAGCGTGACCTCGTCGCCGAATGCGGCAATACATATCGCGAATACCAGCGGAAAGTCCCTATGCTGATCCCGTTCCGTCTTCCGTTGCCAATCCAGGACCCTGTCGGCTCCGATCAAGACTCAGGCAGCCGCTGAAGTCCACGTCTGATAAAGTCAAGCGCTGTCAGAGACGGGCAAGGGCGCGTGGAAATCCCATTGCGCATGCGTTAAACTTTGCCAGGCCGGTGGATTAGCTTTGATTTACAAGCGGAAATGCGAGGGTTTTGACGTGTTGCGATTATTCTTTACGATGCTGTTCGTGTTGATTCTGGCAGCCGGAACGTCATTTGCCGGCGAAATCAAGTTCGAGAAGATGAAAGACTGGTCGGTCGTTGTAGCCAGCGACGCCACGGCAAGCGAGCGGTACGCGGGCGAGGAGTTCCAGTCTTTATTGCGCCAGTTGACCGGTCTTGACTTGCCGATTGTGGACAAGGCGCGCGCCAAATCGAAGCATGTTTTCATCGGTCCCGGAGCGGCGGCCGCCGCGGGCAAATCGGGCTTTGATGCAAGCGGCATGGGTGACGAATCGCTGCGCATCCGGATTGGCAGCAAGAACATCGTCATCGCGGGAGGCCGGCCGCGCGGAACGTTGTATGGCGTGTACGAGTTCTTCGAGCGTTATTGCGGAGTTCGCTTTCTGACAGCAGACCAAACCCATTTCCCCAACCAGAGTCGGCTGCAACCGCTGAAGGAGACCGATTTTTCGTATGCGCCGCCGTTTTCGTTTCGCTGGAGCTATTACAAGGAAAACGCCGACCGTCAGGAGTTCGCGGCGCGCATGCGGGTCAACACCGTCGTGAAGGACGAGAGACTTGGCGGCTCGACTCGCCAGACGCTCATCGGGCACAGCTACGGCCGCTGGATTACGACCGAGAAGTACGGCAAGACGCATCCCGAATACTTCTCGTTCGTTGATGGCGAGCGAAAATGCACGCTGGCCACCACGGGCACCGAGCCGTGCGTTAGTAATCCCGATGTAATCGACATCATCACGCAGGGCGTGCTGGCCGACCTCGATGCCAATCCTGGTATGGAGAACATCGCGGTCAGTCAAAACGACAACGACGCCTATTGCCGGTGCCCGGCGTGCGAGGCCATCAACCAGCGCGAAGGCACTCCCATGGGGGCCAACCTGGCTTTGGTCAACGCCGTGGCCGAGCGGGTCGAGAAGAAATATCCGAACGTAAAGATCGGTACGCTGGCCTATTGGTACACACGCAAAGCACCCAAAACTATCGCACCGCGCAAGAACGTCCAGATCCAGTTGTGCAGCATCGAATGCTGCGAGCTTCACCCGATCGACGACCCGAATTGCCCGAAGAACCGCGAGTTCTGCGAGGACATCCGGGCCTGGAAAGCCATCTGCGACAACGTGTGGGTGTGGAACTACAACACGAACTTCTCGTACTACGACCTGCCGTTCCCCAACCTGAGCGTGATCGGACCCAACCTGCGGTTCTTCAAGGACAACAACGCCCGGGGTGTGTTCATGCAGGCCAATGGCAACGGTAACGCGGGTGAGTTTTGCGATCTGCGCAACTACGTGCTTTCACGCTCGCTATGGGATCCGTCATTGGACAGCCCGGCGCTGGTCGAGGAGTTCTGCAACCTTTACTATCAAGAGGCCGCGCCGATTATTCTCGAATACATAAGGTTCATCCACGACAACGCCGAGCGGATGCATTGCCACCCGAACTGCGGCGCCGCGCCGGGAGAACTGGGGTTGACGCCCGAAGTGACCCAGCGAGCCGTCGACCTGTTTGCGAAGGCGCTGGCGAACGCGAAGAGCGATGCCGTGCGCGCGCGCGTCGAGAAGGCGTCCATCCCGGCCTGCCGTGCCCTGATTCTCGTCAACGGGTTCCCGTGGAAGGTCGAGAACGGAGTGTGCAAACGGGATCTGCCCCAAGAATACGAACAGCTCGTGCCTCGGTACATCGAGTTGAGCAAGAAATACAACATGTCCATGGTGTCGGAACAATTGCCGTCGAAAGATTACTTCGAGCGCCTCGAGAAAATGGAGGCCATGCCTGTAGTGCGTGTCGAAAACGATACGTGGAGACTGACCGTCCTGCCTGAACAGAACGGAAAACTGATCGAGATGTTCCACAAACCGAGCGGACGCTTCCTGCTGCCCGCCATTACCCGGGATAACGTCCTCCAGGGTGCGCTGGACGAAGTGGGACAGTTGGGCTTTACCTCGAATGCGTTCTCGGCGTTCCACGGCGAGGCGCGGGATAACACGATTAGGCTGACGCGTTCGCTTGACGATGGTTCCACCGTGGACCGCGTCATCTCGTTAAAGGAGGACTCGATTGAATTCGAGTCGCACGTGACCAATCGTGGTCCCGCGCCGAAGCTCTTCCAGTTTCGTGCACGTCCGGAGTTCGATGCGTTTACAGACTCGACGGATTCCGATGTCGTGAGTGTCTACATCAAGGGCGACACGTGGCAGAAGATCAACCGCGAATGGAAAGACAACAAAGGGCCGGATAAGGACAAGATGCTGGCCGCGCGGGGCGGCGGATTCGCGTACTTCAATCACGACACCAAAGCGGGCGTCCGCATCGACTACGCCCCGCAATGCGTCAAGTACCCGCAGTTGTGGTGGCGTCCCCAGTACCAACAGATGAACCTCGAAATTTTCTCGCAGGAACAAGAAGTCAAGCCCGGCCAATCGCTCTCAATGGCATACAAGTTCCGATTTCTCGCCGAGCCACCGGCCAAATAGAAAGCCGACGCTTTGTACGTCCGACCGTTCCCATACGACACCCCATTCGTCGATGCGGCGTTCATGGTTGCCATGCGCCGTCCACGGCTGGCGTTCCAGTGGACGCGGCAGCCACAGCCACTCCGGATGCTGAAAACAAATGGCCCGTTTGACCCGTTCACGCGAAGTCATTTCGATAAAAACCTCTTTACACAAGCGCGCAAAGAGCTTACAGGTTCAATTCCCGGCTGAAGCCGGTGCTCCAAACCAGGGCGTTCAGGTGTCATGGATTAACGTTTGACGCAATACCGCACGCCGTCGAGGTTCTCGAAATGCGCGTCCTGCGTCCAGAGCAGGGCGTTGTAACTCCGCGCCGTGGCGAGGATGACGCTGTCGGCCAGGGGAAGTTTCAGTTCGCGGCTGAGCAGGGCCGCGTCCAGCGCGAGGGTTTCGTCCAGAGCGGCCAGCACGGTTGCTTGCTTCATGAGGGCCATCTTTCTCAGCGCCTGATCGCGCGTGAACTGGCCGAGGATACTCTTGAAAACCTCATAAAGACAGATCGCCGGAACCACCAGCGTACCGTCCATGGCTTCCAAGGCTGGCGCGAAGAAGGTAGCGTTCGGGCCGCGCGCGAAATACTCCAGCCAACCGCACGAATCGACGATATTCATACACGGTCATCCGCCTCGCGCTCGACTTCGGTGTTGAGTCCCGGCAAGCTGCCACAGGCTGATTTGATGTCTTCGATTGGGACCACTTCGATGATGCCCCCGACGCGGAACACTTCAAACTTCTGTCCGGGGCGAATCCCCGCCTCTTCCCGGATACTCTCGGGGATGATGATCTCGTACTTGGACGAAAGAATAACCGTACTCATCGGAAATCTCCTCTTGACTAACGATACCATGGGACACGCGTAAAAGGAAAGCGGCTCTGCGATCTTTGCGGCTCCGCGTGAGATTCGCTATTCGGCCAACCACTTCTTGACGTATTCGCCGCGTTTGCCGGGTTCGGATTTCCCGAGGGGTTGTTTGGAATCGAGGCTGACTTTTTTGCCGGTCAGATTGTTGAGCCCGTAGGCGAGGGCTAACATTGCGAAATGGTCTGGCTCTTTGTCGAAGAGCTTGGCGAGCATGCGTATGTCGTCTTTGGTGGCGGTGCGGCTGAGTGCGTATGCGGCGCGTTGGCGGACTTTCATGGGGGCATCCTGTTTGAGAATTTCGGCGGACGTTTCGCGCGCGATGTTCGGCGCGTGAATCTGTAGCGCGCCTATGAGTTTCACGCGGACGATTTCATCTTGATTCGCATCCTTGGCGATTTTGGCGATAGGCTCGGCCAACGAGTCCGGCATTGCGATCTCGATGGCGCGCGCCAGTTCGCGGCGGGCCGCCGGTTCTGTCTTCGCGAGGTAGGGGAGCAACGACTCGGCGACATCTGCGTCGGCGATGGAACGGAGCGCCCGAGCGGCGGCGAGTTGCGTTTCGGGCTTGTCGAGGTAGGACAGTAACGCCTTGGCGGACGGTTGGTACATCATCGCGCCGAGTGACTCGATAGCATTGAGCAACACGTCGCCGTTCAGTCCAGGGAGGCGGGCCAGGAATTCCGCGGCCTTGCGCTCGCTGGCGCGCAGGATCACGTGGTCGGCCTCGATGATTTTCATCTCCTGTTTTCCCCAGACGAAGGTGCGTAAGTCGATGCCGTCTTCGTTGCAGGCGACAACGGTATACGTCGGCATTTCCATCGTCTCTTTGTCGTCGCTGAAGGCCGTCCACCAATCCGGGTAGTTGGCGTTGATGTCGCCGCCTTGGACGATATACGCCGTGCCGTTGCGGTCGTCGCGGCGGTCGTCGCGTAGCGGCAGCACGCGCTCGTAGGTGTGCGTGTGCCCCGCGAGGACGAGCGGTACGCCGTGCTTCTCGAGTACCCGCGCGATGTTGGCGAGCGATTTGCCGTTTTCGTAACGCGAATTGTCCGGCGAAAGATATCCGGCGCAATACACGGGCTGATGGAACAAGACGACGACGTACTTATGTTTGTTCGCGGCCAGGTCAGCGTCAAGCTCTTCGGCGCATGCGGCGACGGCGTCCATCGACACGAGCACGAAATGCGTATTGCCCCAATCGAAAACCGAGAACGGCTCGCCTTTGCCGGGCAACTCGTGGTACTTCGCGAACCAGTCGTGTTCAGTATCCATCGTGCGTGCGCCCTCGTGATTGCCGCGCCCGGAAATGACCATGACCTTTTCCATCAAGCCCGCGAACCGTTCGAAATGTTCGGGCCAGAGGTTCTTGTTGTGTCCGTTGACGACGAGGTCGCCGTTGTCGACGAGGAATTCGATGCCGTGTCCGAGCAGGCTCTCGGTCATGTGCGTCTCTTGCCAGCGTTGCTCCCAGCGTCTCGAATCGCCGATGAACGCGAACACGATGGGGCGTTCGGACGCTGGCGCGGTCTTGAACGACGCCGTCTTTTCTTCGACGCCGGCCTTGATGCGGTATGCATACGTTGTGTCTGGTTGAAGACTGGACAGCCGGACGCGATGGATGGTCGCGGGCTGCGCCTCGGCGGCTTCGAGCGCGAATTGCCCGTCGGCGCCGAACGCAACTTCGCCGAGCATTTCGTCTTTGGTTTCCCAGATGATCGTCGCGCCGTCCTTTGTAACGTTCTGGACGTGCGGGCCGATGTGGAACCCTTGCGCGGCGGCGGCCAGCGCAAGGACGCAAAACGAAAGGACAACGAGCAAGCGGTTGATGGAGCGGGACGGCATGATGAACTCCTTTTTCGGGCATGTGTTCTGGTGAAACGCTTTATGATAACATTTCATGTAGGGCGGGATTGATTCCCGCCGATCGGTAGAAAGAAACCCGAAGGTGGGAATCAATCCCGCCCTACAAACATGAATATAGACAAAGCCTGTCGAGAATTGGTTTCGGGTGGCTGCGGATCCTGGTCGCGGAACCGCGCAATATGGAGTGGACATGAATACTATACGTGTTGTGTTGCCGGATGGGTCGGGGAAAGACCTGCCGGAGGGTAGTAGTGCGCTGAACCTGGCGGAGAGCATCGGGCCGCGTCTTGCGAAAGAGGCGCTGGCCGCGTTGGTCGACGGCGAACCGAAGGATCTGGCGACGCCGCTGCATGATGGCGCGCGCGTGTCGATTCTGACCTTCGATTCCGAGGAAGGCCGGACGGTCTTCCGCCACAGCGCGTCGCACGTGATGGCGTCGGCCATTCAGCGGCTGCGTCCCGAGGTCAAGCTCGCGATCGGACCTTCCATCGAAGACGGCTTCTACTATGACCTCGAATTGGCGGTTCCATTCACGGAAGCGGATTTCGCGGCCCTCGAATCGGAAATGGCGAAGGTCGTCAAGGACGACCAGCCGTTCGTCCGCAAGCAGATGTCCAAGGCCGATGCGCTGGCGTATTTCCAGCAACGCGGCGAGACGTACAAGGTCGAACTGATCGAAGGACTCGAGGACGGGACGATCACTTTCTACGAGAACGGCGGGTTTATCGACCTGTGCCGCGGACCGCATCTGCCGTCGACGGGGCGGATCAAGGCGTTCAAACTCATGAGCGTGGCGGGTGCGTACTGGCGCGGCGACTCGTCGCGTCCGATGTTGCAACGCATCTATGGCACCGCATTCACGAAGAAGAGCGACCTCGAAGATCATCTCAAGCGCATCGAGGAGGCCGAGAAGCGCGACCATCGTAAGCTCGGCAAGCAACTCGACCTGTTCAGCTTCCACGAGCAAGGCCCCGGATTCCCGTTCTTCCATCCGAAGGGGATGATCGTGTTGAACGCGTTGCTCGATTTCTGGCGCGAGGAACACCGCAAACGCGGCTATGGCGAGTTGCGCACGCCGCTCATCCTCGACCGGAGCCTGTGGGAGCAGTCGGGCCACTGGGACCATTACAAGGAAAACATGTACTTCACGCAAATCGACGAACGCGATTTTGCCGTCAAGCCGATGAACTGTCCAGGCGGCATGCTCGTCTACAAAAGCCGCATGCACAGCTATCGCGATCTGCCGTTGCGGTGGGCGGAACTCGGCACGGTCCACCGCCACGAAAAATCCGGCGTACTGCACGGCCTGACGCGCGTGCGGATGTTCACGCAGGACGACGCGCACATCTTCATGACCGAGGACCAGATCCAAGACGAGGTGATCGGCATTATCAACTTCGTCGATTATGTCTACGGCATATTTGGACTCGAATATACCATCGAATTGAGTACGCGTCCGGAGAACTCGATTGGTACCGACGAGATGTGGGCGATCGCGACCGACAGCCTGCACAAGGCGCTCGAAGCCAAGGGCCTGCCCTTCAAGATCAACGAGGGCGACGGCGCGTTCTATGGTCCGAAGATCGATTTCCACGTTCGCGACAGCCTGAAACGGTCGTGGCAATGCGCGACGATCCAGTTGGACTTCGCGATGCCCGAGAAGTTCGCGCTCGAATATATCGGCTCGGACGGCGCGGCGCACCGGCCCGTCATGGTCCATCGCGTCATCTACGGGGCCATCGAACGGTTCTTCGGCATTCTGATCGAGCATTTTGCGGGCGCGTTTCCCGTGTGGCTGGCGCCTGTCCAGGCGATGGTGATTCCCGTGTCGGACGCGTTCGCGGACTATGCGCGCGAGGTGGCCGGTCGCCTGTTCGACGCGGGCATCCGGGCCGAGGTGGACCTCAGTGACGAGACGATGAAATACAAGATTCGCGATGCGCAGACGTTGCAGGTGCCGTACATGCTGGTCGTCGGCGAACGCGAGCGCAATGCTGCAGGCGTCGGCGTGCGGCATCGGCGCCAAGGCGATCTCGGCGCTATGAGCCTCGATGCGTTTCTCGGACGTATTCAGAACGAGATTGTGTCCAAGACGCGGGACTGATCCGCGTCCAATTGCGATATGATATGGAGTGCGGCGGCTGTGACGCCGCTTTTGGATGAACCAACGCATCCAAAGCGGCTTCACAGCCGCCGCACTCCAAAGTTACCGGAACGAGGAGGGATGGGTCATGCTTGGCGGAATGATGTCGGCTTGTATCAATCATTCGGCAGTCGAAGCGGTCGCGCGCTGCAAACAGTGCGGCAAACCCCTGTGCGGACAGTGCGTCGTGAAGGGGGCTACGGGCAACTTTTGCGGCGCGACCTGCCAGCAGCAAAACGAAATGTTTGCGAAGAAGGCCCAAGACCTCGAGAAGAAGGGCGCGTTGGGGCCGGGGACTTCGAGCGGCGGCTCGATCATCGGCAAGCTGGTCGCGCTAGTCCTTCTGTTGGCGATCCTGGCCGTAGCGGCAGCGTACCTGAACGTGCCCGTTGTTGGGCCGTTGGTGCGCCAATATCTGCCGTTCCTGCCGCTTCCGTAATCAGGGGATGAAACCGCAAGCCGCAAACCTTTCGCGTCCTTCATCCTTCGTCCTTCGTCCTGAAGTGGCCGTACTGGTGTCGCTGGCGCTGCTCAAACTACTGCTGCATCTGTGCCTGAACGGCCGTTATGGCTACATGCGCGACGAGCTTTATTTCATGGAATGCGGGCGGCGTCTCGCGCTGGGTTATGTAGACATTGGACCTCTGACGCCTTGGCTGTGGCGTCTGACACACGAGTTGTTGGGCGACTCGCTCCTTGCAGTTCGCCTGCCCTCAGCCCTCGCCGGCGCGTTGACGGTATTCCTGACCGGATGGCTCGCGCGATACTTGGGCGGCGGACGCTTCGCGCAATTCCTGGCGGCGTTCGCCGTTATCATTGCGCCGGTGTGGCTGCAAACGGGCAATATCCTCGCGTTGCCGTCCTTCGAGCCGTTGCTGTGGCTGATTTGCATTTGCCTCATGGCGGTCCTTTTCAAGACGGGCCGACGCGACTTGTGGGTCTGGGTCGGCGTTGCGGTCGGCATTGGATTTTTGAGCAAGCCCTCTGTGGCGTTCCTCGCGATCGGGCTTGGCGTGGGATTGCTACTGACGGCGCAGCGGAAGTACCTGCTCGACAAATGGCTTTGGTTCGGCGTTCTCATCGCGTTGGCAATTGTCTTGCCGAACCTGATATGGCAGGCGCAGAACGACTGGCCCACGTGGGAGTTCCTTCATGGCATGAATCGCGACCTGATGTCGAGGATACCACGCTGGCTGTTTCTGCTGGGCCAGGTGATCTATCAACATCCGTTGAACGCGCCCATATGGATAGCCGGACTCATTTGGTTCCTGGCCGCTCGCGACGGACGTCCTTACAGAGCCTTCGGTTGGGCCTACCTGGTCGTCCTCGCGCTTCTGCTGGTCGCCCACAGCAAGATCTACTACTTGGCCCCGGCCTATCCGATGCTCTTGGCGGCCGGCGGCGTGGCCATCGAAGCTTCGGCGAGCCGCCGACAATGGCGCTGGCCGAAAGTGGTCCTTCCGGCGGTTCTGGTGCTGGGCGGCCTGGTGACCGCGCCTCTTGGCCTGCCGATCCTGAGCATTCAGCGGACGGATGCCTACGTCGGCGCGATGACCTTCGGAGCCTTCCAGAAGGTATACGAGATCACGGGGACATGGCACGATCAGTTTGGATGGGAGAACCAGGTGACTACCGTCGCGGACGTTTTTTCGAGGCTGACGCCCGCCGAGAAAGCGGATTGCATGATCCTCGTCGGCAACTTCGGCCAAGCTGGCGCGCTGGACTTTTTCGGTCCCGCACGAGGGTTGCCGCACCCCACGTGCGTGCATCAAAACTATTTCTTCTGGGGAGCAGGCCCAGCTTCGGGCCAATTGGCCATTGTGTATGGATTATCGCGCGACATGGTCGATTTCCTGTTCGGGCAAGTCGAGATAGCGGCCACGATACGTTGTGCGGAATGTATGCCTTATGAAAATAACCTACCCGTGTATGTATGCCGCAAGCCTCTGTTATCTATAAAAGATGCATGGCCGGTCCTGCGCCTCATCGCGTTCAGCAACACCGGAGTTTCTCCGGCCAAGGGCATCCAACTGCGCGACGCGTTGTCCAAGTACCGCGCCGCTCGCGCTCCATCGCGCGGCGTCGCTATTCCTTGAGAACCATATCGATGCACATGACAGTGCCGAGGATGAGTTGGCGGGCGGGACTATCGGGCGGGACCGCTTGGCTGATTTCGATGACGTAGTTGTCGGCGGACGTGAAGAGTTCTTTGCCGATGCCGGCCCATTTCTTGGTGACGTGGGCCAATTCGATATCGCCGGCCAGGAACCGGAAATTCCAGCCCGTCCATTTGCCTTTGAGCGCGAACACGGGCTGTCCCGCAGCGTCGAGCACCTCGAAGGAATTCCCGAAGAGCGTGAACAGTTTCTGCTTGAAACTCCCGACCACCTGGTCCTTGTCGTCATGCACGTGGACGGTCGACCGAATGAACGTGACGCCACGCTTGACGCGCAGCAACCGGATCCCGTCGGGCGTTCTCAATTCGATGTCAAAGGGCGTGTAGCGCTTGTAGTCCGTGAACCGGAAAATCTTGGTAAGTATGCCCAGTTTTTCTTCGCGGCATTCGACGATAATCCGCCCGGTCTCCGGGTCGTGGATATCGAAGTTGTTGGCCGCTTTGAACAGGCCCACGTGCTCTTTCACGAGGAAGACGTTTCTATTGAACACTTCATGCATGCGCGATCTCCTTTCACTCGGACGGTTGGCCCACGGTTCCCATTAGCATGTCCCCGTTCCCGCAGGACGTTCCTATCCTGTACCATACCGTTTGCGTTCTTCAACCTTCAGGCTCCGAACGCCATGGATCGCTTACGCTATCGACCCTTTTTTTGATATAGTCCTCTTTAACTGCGGGAAGCGCTGTCCAAGTACCGCGCCGCGCCTGCTGCGTCGAGGGAGGAACATCGCCATGGAATGGGTGCCGGGGCGCATGCCCGTGCTCGAATGTCTGCGCGCCAAGAAGCGCAAGGCCTATCGGCTCAAAGTGGCCCGCGAGGCCACCGGGCTTGATGCGATACGGGCTTTGGCTGCCGGTATTCCCATCGAGACCTGCGCGCGCGCCGAGTTGGACCGCATCCTGCCGGACGCCGTCCATCAAGGCGTGTTGCTCGAAGCCGATCCGTTGCCGATCTGGCGGGCCGAGACTTGGATCGAGCGCCCGGTTGCGCCCGCCGCCATCCTCGTCGCGTTGGACGGCGTCGTTGACCCCCGGAATTTTGGGGCCATCGTGCGTTCCGCCGCCGCATGCGGCGTGTGCGGCGTCATGTTTGCCAAAGACCGCGCCGCGCCGGTGTCGCCGGTCGCCGTCAAGAGCGCAGCAGGCGGCATGGAACACGTCGACCTCATCGAGGCCGCCAACCTCGTCCGCGCGCTCGATACACTCAAAAAGGCGGGATGGTGGACCGCCGTCCTCGAATCCGACGCGCCCATGCCTCTCTGGGAGGCCGACTTGACCGGGCATATCGTGCTCGTCATTGGCGGCGAGGAAAAAGGGGTGCGCCGACTCGTCCGGGCGCATGCCGACTTCCAGCTTCGCATCCCGCTGCCCGGCGCGATCGACAACCTAAACGCCTCCGTGAGCGCCGGGATCGCCCTCGCGGAATGCCTCCGCCAACGGGCGCTCCATAAACCAGATGCGCTTATCAACTCCTAAAAGCGCGGTATTTTCAACATACCTGGTTCGATGCGCTACTGATTGTGCGCTATGACAGCAAGTAGCGAACCACAGCCTATGGGTTGACAATTGGCCGTGCCGTGGCTTAGCTTTGCGTAAACACGCGAGAGGTCTTGCCATGCCGGTCAATATGCTATTCGTAATAGGCGCGCCGCGTTCGGGCACGACGATGCTCGAACACATCCTGGCATCGCATTCGATGATCATGGGCGGACCCGAACCGCATCTGCTCACGCCGCTCGCTCACTTGGGCGTATGGGATAAGGTGGACAAGGCCCCGTACGATCACATCCTGGCAGCGGAAGCGCAGAAGTTGTTCGTCGATGCCCTGCCCAACAAGCAACAAGATTATTGGGACGCATGCCGGGCGTATTGCGACGTTCTCTACGGACGCTATCTGTCGACAGGCGGCAAGTCGATCTGCATGGACAAGACGCCTGCATACGCGCTGGTCCTGCCCTTCATCGCAAAGGTGTTTCCCGACGCGAAATACGTCGTTATCACACGGCATCCGATCGCGACATTCTCGTCATATGCAAACTCGTTCTTCGACGGCGATTACCAGACCGCCCAACAGTTCAATCCGATCTTGAATCGTTATGTGCCCGCGTTGGCAACATTCCTCCGGCAAAAGGAAACGCCGTTTTTCCACGTCAAATACGAAGACCTCGTCAAGAATCCCGAACCGTGGCTCGAACGCATCTACGGCTACATCGGCGTGCCCTTCGAAAAGGAAACCATCGAATACGGCAAGAACGCGTCCGAAGACCAGCACGGCAAAGGGCTTGGCGACCCGATTGGCGTCAACCAACATTCGAGGCCCTCGACCGCGTCCGTCAAGAAATGGGTCGAAGAGCTTGCGACGGATATCGGGCGTCTACACCTGATGGTCGAGATCCTCGAACAAATCGCCTCCGAAGACCTCGAAACCATCGGTTATCCGCTCGGCACGCTACTCAAACCCCTCGAAGATGTAGACGGTACAAAGATCGTCCGCAAAATCCCAAAATGGACGCGGTATCGTCTCCAGCGTAAACTGATCATCCGCCTACGCGCCAAGGCCCGCAAAGAAGGCGTTCTCCGCAAGACGCTCAAACGCCTGCAACTCGCCTGCGACGTACTCTTGCGCGAATAGCGCGTATAAAGGAAGAAGTTGTATACCGCGATGTGACCTTGCGCTTCGTCCATCGTTTCGTGCAGGTTGCGCACATGGTGACTTGGGTCGCAATGGCGGATCGTGAGGCGCGCGGGAAAGTGCTATGCAGATGACGGCCGACACGAAGACCGAGAAGAAGAAAAGGTTCGACTGCGTCGAGATGAAACGCGATGCGCAACGCAGGATATACCGCGAACTCGCCGGGAAGACGCTCGACGAAGAATTGAAGGATTGGCGCCAAGCCGGGAAGCGCATGAGCGCCCGGATAGAAAAGAACAAGCGCCAAGTGGCGGCGACACGGTAATTCCGATAGGGACTTGCCAGAGTATTCTGAAAGCGGCAGGGCTCCGATAGTCAGCCAGAGATGTGTAACATGATCGAATTACCATATTCATTAGTCGTCGAGGCTACTATAGAGCCGGACTACTTCGGTTTTTACTACCCCGATCTCGAAGGGTTTACAGGTATCGGGCAATCCATCGAAGACTGCCTATACAAGGCCAAGTGGGGAATGAAGGAACACATCGAGTTGCTGCGAGAACAGGGGCTTCCCGTACCGGAGCAAAATCCCGATCCCAAGATCGTCGTCCAGAACACAAAGGTACCGGCGGAGGAATTGACGGTCGGATAGCAGGAGTCCTTGGCGGCTTGGCGCGAGATAGAAAGCGAAATGCGGAAAACCGAACGCTCCGTTGTGCTATACTTGGCTAGAAATGATCTTGCTGAACCTTGGGCAAGGTAAACAGTGAGGGCTGGAAAGGAGCTTGCGTATGGCGCAAGTAGTTCTTGAGGATATTGATGCCGCCATTCTGGAGCGGCTACAGGCGCGCGCCGCGGCTCATCGGCACTCCGTGGCGGTGGAAATCAAGGCTATCCTCGAAGAGGTGTGCGAACCGCCCATTCGTCCGGGCTTGGATGAATTCCTGGCGCTGGCCTCCGAAATCCGCGCACATACCGCGACACGTCCGCAAACCGATAGCGCAATCCTTATCCGGGAAGATCGGGAACGATGAGCCGATTTGTGGTGGATGCCTGCGTAGCGGTCAAATGGCTGGTGGCCGAGGAACACAGCGACGCCGCGCTTCGTCTGACACGACAGAACCACGACATGATGGCACCCGGCTTGTTTCTTTCTGAGATAGCCAACGTCCTGTGGAAGAAGAGCCAGCAGGGGCAAATAGACGGCGACAAGGCGCGCAAAGCGTTGCGCGGGCTGGCACGGGTGCAGCGTATATGATGGTGTGTACCTGGCGTCGGCCGCGCGTGAGCAGTGTCCCTTGGTTACCGCGGACCGAAAATTTATAACCATGATGGGTTCTACAGAATTTGCGCAACGGATTGTGTGGATCGAGCATGCGAACGAACTGTAAATCCTGCAGGCCGAAAGGCCCTTTGGGACTTGGCGGCTTGGCGTGAGACAAAAAAAGAGGGCACACAAGATGAGGATTTTCGGAACTCTCGCCATTGGGGTCGTCTTGACCCTGTTCATGAGCGCCTTTTCCGCGCACGCAGCCGACCCGGTGGTTGGTTCGGTAACGACGGTCGTGAACGGGCCGGTGAATGCGCGGACGGTGAGCGTGACGTTTACGTTCTCGGACGCCGATGGCGACGTTTGTCATATCGCGTTGTTCGGACATGACACGAATTCCCGAAGACTGACAGTCTGCACCACGAGTTCCGATGATCTTTTCACGACCTCCGAGTCTTCTGCGCAAGTCATCGATCCTTACGTGCGGCAAGTCGATGCGATTGGCTGTCCGAGTCCCGGGATCCGCGCGGAATCATTTCGCACTCATCATCTCCTTGAAAACGCCGTCCCGTTGCGGCATAGTGGCTGCTGAAATCGGCGGACAACGTGGGAGAGACAATATGAAGACCTTGTTGAGTACTGGAATCGTTCTTGCAGTAATCGTGCTGGCATGCGGAATGGCCTTTGCTGCGGACAGCAATCCATTCATCGGACGCTGGGCGCTCGATTTGCCCGGCAATGGCGCGGGCTGGCTCGAGGCGATCGAGCAGGACGGCTACTTGGACGGCAGCGTCCTCTGGTACGGCGGCAGCGTGACGCCGCTGGACAGCGTCTGTCTCGAAGGCGACTCGCTGTACGCGACACGTCTGCGCAACGTCGAACGCAAGGACGCGGCGGGCGTCGTAGTCCGCAAGCAGACCTATACCGAGGTGCTGATACTCACGGTATCGGGCGATACGCTGGACGGCGTACGAGTCAGCCCGAACAACAACGGCAAAGGCGTCGAGAAGACCACGTTCACCGGCAAGCGGATCCCGGCGTTGCCCGCGAAACCGGACCTCTCGAAACTCAAGTTCGGCAAGCCCGTCAAATTGTCTCCGGGCAAGAACCTCAAGGGCTGGACGTTGACCGACCCGCATGCGGTCAGCGGTTGGAGCGTGAAAAAGGGCCTCTTGATCAACGATCCCGCACAGAAAGAAGGCCAGCCACGCAAGCATTACGGCAACCTGCGCACCGTGAAAGAATTCGAAGACTTCAACCTGAAACTCGAAGTCAACGTCCCGCCGGGCGGCAACAGCGGCATCTACCTGCGCGGCATCTACGAAGTCCAGGTGGCCGACACGTTCGGCCAGCCGCTCGACCCGCACAACATGGGCGGCATCTACAGCCGTATCGCGCCGAAGGTGGCCGCCGAAAAGAAACCCGGCGAATGGCAGACCTTCGATATCACGCTCGCCGACCGCCACGTCACCGTCAAGCTCAACGGCCAAACCATCATCGACAATGAACCGCTCGAAGGCTGCACCGGCGGCGCCCTCTGGTCCGACGAGTTCAAGCCCGGCCCGATCTACCTCCAAGGCGACCACACCGGCGTCCAGTACCGCAACATCGTCCTGACGCCGATCGTGAAAGTGGCAAAGCAATAGGCGTACTCGTCCAACGCCGATTACCCGATATTCGTTCTGTCCTTTTGTGTGTTCAAGAAGAAGGACTATGGCAACGAGGTAATTCCGGCTCCAACGAGACTCGAGTTCGAGACGTTTGGCCACGATATGGTTGCCTTTCGCGCGAATGCGAGAGTCTGCTATTCTTGCGAACGAACCATTTCTTCAACCGGTAAAGGCTCGAACATATGGCAAAGAGAATATCCGTCCGATTGCCGGCGGAATGGGAGCCGCAGTCCGGCGTCCAGTTGACTTGGCCCAACGAGGGCGGCGATTGGCGCGACCGTCTCGATTGGATCGAGGCGTCCTTGGCGGGTATCGCGCGCGAGGTCAGCCTGCGCGAAACCTGCATCATCGCCACGGATAACCCCGGGCGGACCGGCGAAATCGTCCGGAAGGTCGGCGCACGAATGGACGCGGTGCGCATCTACGCCCTCGAATCCAACGACATCTGGGCGCGCGACCACGGTCCCATCACGATCCAAGCCGACGGCAAACCGGTCATCCTCGATTTCGCATTCAACGCATGGGGCCTAAAATATCCGGGCAATCTCGACAACATGCTCACGCGTCGGCTCGCGGGCATGGGCGCGTTCGGCAAGACACGCGTACGGACGCTCCCGCTCGTGTTGGAAGGCGGCTCGATCGAGTCCGACGGCGCGGGCACCATCATGACGACGACCGAATGCCTGCTCTGGCCCAATCGCAATCCGGCTTATAACCAGCGCCAGCTCGACGCGCAATTGTGCCGGTACCTCGGCGCGGAGCGCGTCATCTGGATCCGAAACGGCCACATCCCCGGCGACGACACCAATTCGCATATCGACACGCTCGTGCGGTTCTGTTCCGTGGACACGCTCGCCTATTGCGGCTGCGATGATCCGACCGACGAATGTTATCAGAGCCTCAAGACGCTCGAAGACGAGTTGCGCACGCTCCGTACGCTCGACGGACGGCCGTACAAACTCGTGAAGCTGCCCATGCCCCCGCACATCTTCGACACACAAGGCGAGCGACTCCCTGCGAACTACGCCAACTTCCTCATCATCAACGGCGCCGTACTCGTGCCGGCCTACGGCGTCCCCCAAGACGAAGAAGCCATCGCCATTCTCGCGAAATGCTTTCCCGGACGCAAAATGGTCCCTGTCGACAGCCGCGGCCCAATCGTGATCTATGGATCGCTTCATTGCGTGACCATGCAACTGCCCGAAGGGGTCCTTCCATGAGCCGAATCGTCACAGTAGGCCTAGTCCAGCAGACATGCTCGGACGACAAGGAAGCGACTTTCGCCAAGACCGCCGCCGGGATTCGCGACGCGGCCAAGCGTGGCGCGGACCTTGTCGTCTTGCAGGAATTGCATGCCGGACCGTACTTCTGCCAGACCGAAGACCCGGCCCATTTCGCGCACGCCGAGAGCATCCCCGGCCCCGCGACCAACCGACTCGCCGCCCTCGCGCGCGAAACGGCCGTCGTACTGGTCGCCTCGCTATTCGAACGCCGCGCGCCCGGCTTGTATCATAATACTGCCGTCATATTCGAGCGCGACGGATCCATCGCGGGCCGCTATCGCAAGATGCATATCCCCGAAGATCCCGGATTCAACGAAAAATTCTACTTCACGCCCGGCGACCTCGGATTCACACCGATCGAGACCTCCGTCGCCCGGCTCGGCGTACTCGTGTGCTGGGACCAGTGGTATCCGGAAGCGGCACGCCTCATGGCGCTCGCGGGCGCCGAGATACTCGTCTATCCCACCGCGATCGGCTGGGTCCCCGAAGACCCCGATGAAGAACGCGCACGCCAGCGCGACGCATGGATCACAATCCAGCGCGGCCACGCCATCGCCAACCAAATCCCCGCCGTCGCCGTCAACCGCGTCGGCTTCGAACCGCGCCCCGGCCATCCCGAAGACGGCATCGCCTTCTTCGGCGGAAGTTTCGTCGCGGGACCGCAAGGCGAGATCCTCGCCACGGCATCGACGGACCGCGAAGAGACTCTAATCGTCTCGCTCGACCTCGACCGAACCGAAGAGGTACGCCAACTATGGCCCTTCTTCCGCGACCGCCGCATCGACGCTTACGATGGACTTCTCAATCGCTACCTGGAATGACCACGACCGCCCGCCGATTGCTCGTCATCTCGGGAAAATACCGTTGATTAGCGCGTCGTCTTAATCTTGAGCACGTACGCGTGTTCGCACGGCGCTTTCTTGGGCGCCTCGACGACCAAGGCGTCACCCTGTTGCGACCACTTGACCGGTTTGGCGCAACCGAGCAACGTCACGTCGGAAATGGCCACATCCGGGGCATTTGTTTTGCCCAGCGACGTCACGCGGAACACGTCTTCCGGCCAGCCCATTGCGATCGCGTAGATCGCGTTGCCATTCTTCGTAAAACGGATATCCTCGGCCGTAAACGGCTTCTCACGATGATCCGAGAACGAGCCGGACGCCGCCGTCGTCGGCCCTTCGCCAGCCGTAGTCCAAGGTCGCGTGCCGTAGATGGCCTCGCCGTTCAACCGCAGCCATTTCCCGATGCCGCGCAAAATTTGTTGCGCCTCCTTCGGAATCGTGCCGTCGGAACGCGGTCCGATATTGAGCAGCAGGCAACCGTTTTTGCTCACGATATCCGCCAACTCGTGCACGAGCGACGCGACGGAACGGAATCGGTCGTTTTCGATGTATCCCCACGACTTGATGCTGATCGAGGTGTCGGTCTGCCAAAACAATTCGCTGGTCTTATCGAGCTTGCCGCGCTCGATATCGAGCACGGCGACTTCGGGCGGAAAGGCCTTGTTTTTGTAATTGATCGCAACGCCCTGTTTCCATTCGGCGCCCCGGTTGTAGTAATACGCGGCGAATTTTTGCAGGTACGGCACGAACACGGGCTGCTCGATCCACCAGTCGAACCAGACGACTTGCGGATGGTATTTATCGACCAGTTCGGTGGTCCGCTCGAGCCAATCGTTCAAGAAGGCTTCGTCGGGCTGGGTCTTTTCCGGTTGCGCAGGCCCGTATAGCGCGTCCCAACGTCCGTCGCGCACATCCGAATCGAACATCTTACCCGCGCCGAAAAACCACCAGTGCTCGGCACGATGCGACGATAATCCGAAGATCATGCCTTCGTTGCGAACGGCCTTCGCCAATTCGCCAATCACGTCGCGTTTAGGCCCCATTTTCGTAGCGCACCACTCCGATAGCCCGCAATCGTACATCGCGAATCCATCGTGATGTTCCGCGACGGGCACGACGTATTTTGCGCCGGACTCCTTGAACAACTTGGCCCACTTCACCGGATCGAACCGTTGCGCCTTGAATTTCGGAATGAAATCCTTGTATCCGAATTCCGATTGCGGCCCGAACGTTGCTACGTGATGCTTGAACTCCGGCGAACTTTTCCTATACATGTTGCGCGGGTACCACTCGTTGCCAAACGCCGGCACCGAGTACACGCCCCAATGAATGAAAATTCCAAACTTCGCATCCTGGTACCACTCCGGCACACTGTAATGCTTCAAGCTCTCCCAATTCGGTTCGTAGCGCATCGTTGTCCCTTCCTGCGCCATGGCCGACAGCCCGCCACACACACACACCAGAATAGCCGCAATGAATCGCATGGCCCGCTCCCTCAGAGAACAAATCGCGAAGCATGAACTATGAAAGGTCGTTTGCCGCCCGACATTCACAATTCACAATGCTCCATATCGATATGTTCTTCAATTACGTGCAGTATTACTTTCGACAAATTCTCAGAATGTTCGCTCAACCATAGATCTCTTAGTCCGAGCCGCCAACAGTGATGACCTTTTGAAGATATTCAACCAACATTTGCTCTCTCCCCTTCCGTTCATTCTATCCCGTTACAATACACCACGTGTCTTTCACGCGCAAGATGCAAGGCAAACGATGGCCGGGATTCGGGGACACTCCGCTTTTCGCCGGGCGTATAAACGTGGTGTTGATTACGGAAAGAAAAGTCAGGCGCGGAGCTGACGGACCGGCTTGGGGTGTGCGAAAAGCAGAACGTCCCCTTGGTCAGTTCCTGGCGGCCCGGCGATGTTTGCAGGGATCGTCCGGCATTTGCTATAGTATTGGCCGCGTGTGTGGACTGTTCCCCGTGACGTATGAGGGGTAACCCCTGTCCGGTAAGAGGAAGCGGTGTCGAGTTATGGCTGAACGAACCTTTGTGATGATCAAGCCGGATGGCGTTGGACGCCGTCTGTGTGGCGAGATCATGCGCCGGTATGAACGCAAAGGTCTGCGTTTGGTGGGACTGAAGATGAGTATACTTGATCGCGGCTTGGCCGAGCGGCATTATGCCGAACATGTGGGCAAGCCTTTTTTTGCGGGACTGCTGGAATTCATTACGTCGGGTCCGACGATCCAGATGGTATGGGAAGGTCCGGACGCGGTAAACGCGGTGCGCAAGATCAACGGCGCGACGAATTGCCAGCAAGCGGACATAGGCAGCATTCGCGGTGATTTTGGCATCAACACCCAGAAGAACCTCGTGCATGCGTCGGACTCGGTCGAGACGGCGCGGCGTGAGATGGCGTTATATTTCGCGGACAGCGAGTTGTGGGATTATACGATGCCCGATGGACACTGGCTGGCTGAGGCGTGACCCGAAGGGGCCGCGCGAAACGGCCGGTGATACGGCTAAGGAGGACATTGCATGGCAGGTGGACGAAAGGTTCGGCGCGCGAAGATCGCAAAGCATAAGAGGAAGAAGAAGCGGCGCGCGAATCGGCACAAGAACAAATAAACAGACGGCGCGGCCGCCTGAACGGCTGTCTCACGCGTGGGACAGGATCCGTTGTGTGGTAGCGATCCGAGCCGACCCCAGCCGCCTGGGGTCGGCTCTTTGCAGCAGTGTAAACATGGCGGGAAAATAGGCCGGGAGGTTGAACCCATGCCGGATGACGGCGCTCCGAAGATCATCATAGACGAAGACTGGAAGGCGCGCGCGCAACGCGAAAAGGAAGAGGCCGCCAAGAAGACCGAGGAAACGCCCGCGCCCGAGCAGGAAGAAGAACTGCTCGAACCGGCCTCGTTCGCCGGTTTGGTCAACACGTTTGCGATGCAGGGCCTGGTCGCCTTGGGCGTGCTCGCGCCGCGAGACGTCAAACAGGTCACGGTCGATCTCGACGAAGCAAAGTACATCATCGACACGTTGATGATGCTGCGCGAGAAAACCAAGGGCAATCTGACACCCGACGAGCAAGGGATGATCACGGAAGCCCTCGCGCGCTTGCAGCAAGTCTATGTCATGCGCTCGCAGCAGTTGCAGGAAGCGGCGATGCGCGATGCGGGCCTAGGCCCGCAACCCATGGGCGGCGCGGGATTCCCGCCCGGCCAAATGTGAGGATAGTTTATGCCAACGAGCGTCGTAGTAGGAATGCAGTGGGGCGATGAAGGCAAAGGCAAGGTCGTCGACTATCTGACCCGGTACGCCGACATGGTCGTGCGTCATCAGGGCGGCAACAATGCCGGCCACACGGTCGTCGTCGACGGCAAGCAGACCATCCTGCACCTGATTCCCAGCGGTATCCTCCACGGCGGCAAGACCTGTCTGATCGGCAACGGCACCGTAGTCGATCCCGCAGTCCTGATCGAGGAATTGGACGCCCTCGCGGCGGCGGGACACCATGTGGAAGGGCGCCTGTTCGTCTCGCTCTGCGCCCACGTTATCATGCCCTACCACAAGACCATGGACAAGTGCCAGGAATCGCTGCGCGGCAAGAACCGCATCGGAACCACTGGACGCGGCATCGGGCCTGCCTACGCGGACAAAGCCGACCGGTTCGGCATCCGCATCGGCGACCTGCTCGATGCCAAGGTGTTCGAGACCAAGCTCGCTGCCATCCTCGACTATAAGAACCGTATCCTCACGCGCGTCTTCGAAACCGAGGCGCTTGCGTTCGATACAATCCGCGACGAGTACCTCGGATACGCCAACCGGCTTCGGCCTTTCGGCGCCGACACCGTGGCCATGCTCCACGCCGCCATCGCGGCAGGCAAGCGCATCGTTTGCGAAGGCGCGCAAGGCACGATGCTCGACATCGATCACGGCACCTTCCCCTACGTGACCAGTTCGTCCACAGTCGCCGCCGGCGCGTGCTCGGGCGCGGGTATTGGCGCGACCGACATTCAGCGCGTCATCGGCATCGTCAAGGCATACACGACACGCGTCGGCGAAGGCCCGCTCGTCACGGAACTGCTCGACGCAACCGGTGAACGACTGCGCGACCGCGGACAGGAATACGGCGCGACCACCGGGCGTCCCCGGCGTTGCGGTTGGCTCGATATCGTCCAATTGCGCCGCGCCGCGCGCCTCAATGGCGCCACACATTTCGTGCTGACCAAGCCCGACGTCCTCAGCGGAATCGGGACCATCAAAGTCTGCACATCCTACGAGATCGACGGAAAACCAACCGCCGAGTTTCCATCGCAAATCGCCATGCTCGAACGCGCACGGCCCATCTATGAAGAACTGCCCGGCTGGGACGAGGACATCTCAACCTGCGCGCGATGGGAGGAACTGCCCCCCAACGCCCAGGCGTATTTCACCCGTATCGAAGACCTCGCCGGCGTACCCATCGCCACCATCAGCGTCGGCCCCGGACGCGAGCAAACCATCGAACGCTTCGACCCACTTGCGTAAGAGCAGGCTGTAGGCTGTAGGAGCTGGAATGGGCAATCCCCAATTTACAATCCGCAATTACTTCATCCTTTTACTGCTATTCTTCGCCAGTTGCTTCCAGCCCGAACCGCTCCTGCCGCCGCATGAAGCCCTCGCGAGAACCGCGCAACGCATCCAACAAATCATCGACGAAGAACGCAAAGTCCCCACCGAACCAATCCAGTTTCCACAAGAATCCCCCGCGAATCCCAACGAAGTCGTGTTCTGGTTCTGCGCGCACCCCTTGATCTCGCACGCGATTCTTGCGCATCCCGAACGCGTCGAAGCGTTCCAATCCGCACACCCCGGACTCAAACTCAACCATCAATTCATCGGCGACTGGAGCGTCGCCATCCAGAAACTCACCGTATCGCTCGCCGCAGGCGAGGTGCCCGATGTGGCACTGGTGAAACGGCCATGGCTCGCGCGCCTGATCGACAGCGGCTGGGTCGCGCCGCTCGACGACCTGCTCCCGCCGATCCTGCTCGACGATTTCCGACCCGTCGCGCGTGCGCCGCTCGAACGCAACGGCCACCTCTACGCGCTACCCGCCGACGGATTCTGTAACGTCCTCTACTATGACAAGAGTAAAATCGCAACGCACGGGGAAACGACCCCGCCCACCACATGGGACGAACTCCGCAAATGCGCGCGCGCAATGACGATACCAAACACCGATCCCCGAAAGACGATCTACGGCCTCGGCGACCTCCCATTCCTCGAAACTCTGTGGTCGGCGGGCGGCGAGGTCTGCAACGCCACGAAATGCCTCCTCGATTCCAATGCCGCAGGCGAAGCGCTCGACTTCATCGTATCGCTGAGAACGGACGGCCTCGTCCATCCACGCGCGACAGGCGACCCGGTCAGCGCGCTCGACCTATTTCTCGCCGGACGCGTCGCCATGACCGTTGCCAGCACCGAATACTTGTCCTACACCCACAACGTCAAATTCCCCATCGGCCTGGCGTCCGTCCCCGGCAAGAGCGGTCCCATATCCCAACAAAGCGACAACGTCCTCGTCGTCTTCGCGCAACACGCCAACGCCAAACGCGCCGCAATCACCGCCGCCCTAGATTTCCTAACCGGCCCAGCCATCCAAGACCGCGACGCCTTCCAAAACGGTTCCACACCCACCCGCAACAGCCTCGCGACAGACGCCCCCATCCCCGAAGGTATCGAAACCGCCTTCGACAACAGCCGCAACACCCCCCTGATCCCCCCCTGGGCCGCCATCGCCTACGAACTGATGCGATGCTCTGCACGATAGCCCTCGCGTGCTAGCACGCGAGGGCCGGGGTGTTGCGTTTGACTATCCGTTATGCGCTTGGCGGTTCGACTCGGGTAACAAAGTCGAGGTTACAGACCGCGACCAAATCCTGAATGCGGACTTGCGCCATGATGCGTTTGCTCGATGCGGCTTGCGAAACGATACGGACACCGAGTTGCTTGAGTTTCGCAACATTTTCAGGCGTGAGATCGCTCACGCGGATGACAACCGCGACATAGCCGTTTTCAACCTTGACCGCGCCTTGACGATACGAACCGTTGACGGCCTTTGTTTCAAGACCCTGGAGTGCGATGTCGAGTTTCGGATGCGCGACGGGGACGGCGCTGTTGCCTGCGAGTGATGTTTGTTTGGAGACTTCCTCCTTCACGCGACCGTCGGCCGCCAACGATGGCACAGGTTCGCGCTGCACCTTGCAGGCGGCATCCGTCCTGCTCCCGCGTGCCGAAGGCGCGCACGCGGCGGCGGGCGCATAGGCGAGGCCCTTGGCGCACAACACGCGGGCGTCCTTTTCGCCAAACACGCCTTCGTAACTGACGCCGTCGGTCATCTCGACGGGCACATCGACGCGCTGCATCTGTCCGCCTTGGTTGATGACTTTCTCTTCGACGGCGACGAAACTCGTGAATTGCGTCATGAGATGGAACGTGACACCGAGGTCGGTGATTGCCTGTTTGATGTCGGCGCGTGGCTGGCCTTGCTGCATGCCGCGCCAGTCTTCGTCCATGAGCGCATCGACCCGCGCCCGCGCCCACAGCGACGCGAGTACGTCGTGTTCCGGCGCTTCGCGGGGCAATTCTAGCGCAATCGTTCGCTCGAACGGTCCAGCGGACGTCCGCCCGCGCAACACGACCGTTCCGCGCGTCGGACCGTCATACCGTCCGCACAGCACAAGCGGTTCGGCGGAGAAAAGGTCCGGGATGGCTGTCGGCGATGGGTACACATCGTAGAGCGGCAAGCCATTCAAATCGACGCCGATATCGGTCAACACCGGGCTGTGAATCCGCTCGTGGAAACGGCGGACGGCCTCGTCGGATTGCGATTCGAGCGTAACGATCTCCGATGCGCCGCGGCCCGTGCGCGCCATGCCTTCGATGAGGAAACGGTTGACGCCGTTGCCGACGCCGAATGCGAACACGCGCGCGTTGCTCGCGTTTTCTTTGACGGCAGCCAGTATTGCCATGTCGTTACCAATAAACCCGTCGGTCATGAAGCAGACCGTCCGCAACCGTTCCGGGTCACGCGGGCCACCGAGCGCGCCGAGGATGGCGGGCATCATCTCGGTGCCGCCGCCGCCTTGCAGTTGATCGAGGTAGCGCAACGCCGCCGCACGATTCTCGTTCGTGTTCGGCATGATATTCTGAAAGCAGTAGCCCGTACCGCCCGAGAACGAGATCAAATTGAAGGTGTCGCGCGGGTTCATCTGTTCGATACAGCGCTTCATGGTTTCCTTGGCCTTCTCGATCGGGAAACCGCTCATCGAGCCGCTGCAATCGATCACGAAAAGCATTTCCTTCGGCGTGGCCTGTTCCGGCGCAACGCGGTCCGGCGGCTGAAGGAAGAGCATGAAAAATCCACCGCGTGCGTCGCCATGCACAAGGACCGCGTCGCGCACATCCGCCGCAGACACCGCGTATTGAAGGATGAAATCACGGTTGGGAATGTCCTTCCGTTGCCGGAGTTGGACAACGGCGCGATGCGGGGCGGGGCGCTCGATATCCACCTCATGCAGTTCGGATTGAATATCCGCGATGGCCAGGCCCGCGTCGATGTTGACTTTGACGGAGATGTCGTGTCCGGCCCGCGTGCCCTCCGGTGTGACTGGCGGCGTGATGCGCGACGCGTCGGGAACCTGGCTCGTGCCCGGGACGCGGCCTTCGAGCGGATTCGGCGCCATCGAGCCGGGGATGTAGCGCGGCCCGACGACCATCGGGAATGCGAAGCGATACAACCCGTCGCGAAACGGCAGGCGCGCGACGTACGAAATCTCGATTTCGATCCGCTCGCCCGGAAGGATGTTCGCGACGGATTGCGTGAAGATATTCGGACGCTCCTGATCGAGCAGACTCGCGGCCTTGCCCGCCTGGCGCGCCGCGTCGTAGATGCGCTTCGCTTCCTCGCGCGGTTTGACGATCCCCTTCACCACGCGGTCGCCGATGTGCATCGTCATCGCGTCGACCGCCGCATTCTCCGGAAGCGGGAAGGTATACACGGCCTCGATGGGTGTACTAAAGGCATTTCCAAACTGCTGGGTGACGGTCACGCGGGCGATGAACCCGGCGATGTCCGCAACGACATCCGTGTGTTGCAGCGGGCATGCGCCGAGCGGGCGGTTATCGCGATCCATGGCGTACAGACAGCCTTCCGTGGGCGTTACCGCAAAGGCGGCGTGCGACAGCAGAAACAGCGTCGCGACAGTCCATAAGGTGGTTCGTTCGAGCTTGTTCATGGGCGTCTCCTTTCATGTCCCCGATTCCGGGGGTTTCCGGTTCGTTCACTCCATTGGACACCGCCGCTGGTGAAAGGTTCGCGGAACAATGCATTCTTGTGGTAAAGTAGACGCGATCCGAAAAATGGAGGTTATGTTCCCGTGGTACTGAGTACATTGCTGGCATGCGGGTGCTTGGTCGTTATACAGGCGGCCACCCCCACGATAACGATCGGTGAGGGAACCACACATCCCGGCGGGACCGTATCGGTGCCGATCACGTTGCAGACGAACGGCGCCGCGCCCGCTTCAATGGCCGCATGGGTTCATTTCGATGCGAGCCGCTTCCAATTCGTGTCCGTCGGACAAGGCGTTGCGACAACGGCCGCGCAAAAGGCTCTTTCCGGCAACGTACCCGAATCCGGCATCCTGCATCTCGTGATCTGGGGCGTCAACCTTAATACGATGAACGACGGCGTGATCGGCACAATCAATTTCAGCACGCTGCAGCAGACTCCGTTGGGCGACTACACGCTGACCGTAACCAATGACAGCATGGCGGCTCCCGATGCAAATCCGATCGTACATGCGGTAGCGAACGGAGTTGTCCACGTTCAGGCGGGAGGCGAAGGAGAAGGCGAAGGCGAAGGCGAAGGCGAAGGAGAAGGCGAAGGAGAAGGCGAAGGAGAAGGCGAACACGGCGGTTGCTTCAACGCTACGATCGACGGTCGGGGTGGTTCCGGTCAAGGGCCATGGCCGCTTCTGGCGTGCGCGCTCCTACTCGCGCTCCCGGCAGCATTCGGGAAGTCCACGTTTCGAGCCACCTCGGGATCGACGTGATATAGCGCTAGCACAATATTGAGCCATCCACCCGAAAACCCCGTACCCCCTAAAAGCGCGATCCCTGTGTGAACATCTCCCAACGTTCACACAGGGATCACACAACTAACCAGCTACCGAACTACTTCTTTCCGGCTTTCTTCGCGACGGCCTTCTTCACGGGGGCCTTCTTCGCTGCCGCTTTCTTTACGGGTTTCGCTGCCATTGTGTTCTCTCCTTTGTTGTTGTTTTAGTCTAATTCACACCACACGTGCACATATTGTATCAGAAAGACTTCAAAAACGCAACCCCTTGTATAGGATTTTTCTTCCCTGTAAAAAATGCGGTTTTGCGCATGCGACAGAAATGTGGATTATGGGCAATAATGCGAAGATTTCGAGCAAAACAAAGGGTTCATAACTCGAAATCCAGAATCAAAAATGGTAGTACGACATGTCCAATCGAAGAATTTCGGACAATTCGGAGTTCCATGTTCTATCACGAACTCGCGAAATTCAACCGTGGGTGCAGGCATAATCGCGCAAGATGAGGAGGCGCTCCGGCGGCGTGTCGCGAACGATTTCACAACCCGCGCCAACGATGTAGCGCGAACCGGCGGCGCGGTGACAAGCCGCCACCGCCTCGTGCAATCGGTCCGGCAAACCGTTGCGCACGACCGCCACGGGATCGAGATTGCCGAGGAGGACCTGTGCGGGACCCATGGCCGCGCGCGCTTCATCCAGTGGAACCATGTAGTCGAGATCCACGATGTCGCAACCCAGACGGCCCATGTTATCGAGTATTGTGCGTGTACTGCCACATATATGTAACCGAACTCGTGCGCCCATCGCGTGGATGCCGTCGACGAGGCGTTTCTCGAAAGGCCAAACAAACGTCTCGTAGAGGTCCGGTCCGACCAGCGACGCGGCCGCATCGCCGACGCCGATGAGATCGACGCCCGCTTCGACTTGCGCGCGCGCGAAC
>CAIYET010001000.1 GCA_903925285.1 Candidatus Hydrogenedentota bacterium
CTGTGCGTTAGAAATTGCTGTTCAGGTCGCAAAGAAAACTGCAGGAGCTCTTGGCGGCTGCAACAGCGGCGATAGTTGTGCAGTTCTCAGGGTGAAAGACGCAGCATGGCTTTCGCTTGCACTAGCACGAAGCAGATTGAATAAGAAGTGCTTTTCTGGGGGTGACACTGGTCATCAGCAAGCGCTCGCACAAGTTTGGAAGGTCATCGGCGATTGCACCAAATACCAGATCGAGAAATGCTCAGGTCCACAGTAAAAGGAAAACGCCCAAGATGACCGCGATTTCGGACGCAGAACTGTACCAAGCCTTTCAACGCGAATATCCCAAGGATCTGGCTCGCACCACTGAGGGAAGAGCGACGTGTGAGTATGATTCTGACCGTACTGAGGCCGAACAGTTGGTGGGTGAAAGGTGGGAAGATATTCGGGCAGATCTGCTGCAAGAATTGTTCGATATCGCATTTTGGTTAAACCCTCGCGCATTCCACTACTTCTTTCCTGCCTTCATTAAGCAGTCGCAGGTTGATGTTGAGAAGACGAGCATGCTTGTGGACTCGCTGATCAATATGTTGGCCGATGGTGGCGTCCATTGGCCTGAATCATTCAAGGATGCCGAGGTAGAGCTTTTGAGAGAAAACCCCGAAATCTCGGATGCCATCGCGTCCATCAACGAGAAAGACCTGAGTGCATGGAGGCGGGAACGATGGATGTTGTTCACGGAACAGCAATGGGCCCTAATTCGAAAATGGTTAAACTGGATTGACCAGGACGCGCGATGGAATGTGGATCGAGACGTTTTGCGGCAAGCCATGGTGAACGCTGATACGTGTTGCCAAGGAAAGCCAGCAGGTCAGCCCTGAGGATAGCAAATAGCGCAGTGCTGACGGGGTCAGGCTGTAAACAATGCTGAGGGGTCGCATCGTATCGCGCCGTGGAAAGTCCGTAGTCGAGGGAGGTGTCGAAAGACAACGAAATTGACTGAATGAACCCCGTCACCTGAGAGGGTGAACCGGCCAAGGGTAGCCGCCAGCCGGAAGCGAGTGTTGCGTAGTCGGTGGTGACGCCGGCACGAAGCGTACACAGCGAGCGTGGGGGCCGTGCTATTGAATCCCGAAATGACCGCCTAGCGGAAGCCCGCTCCATTGCGATAGGGGCGGGCAACATCGAAGCGCCGGAATGGCTTGGCGCGGAGAATCCGCCGGGGTCTTAGAACAGGGCAGACACGCAAAGGGTTCAACGGGAACACGGGAGATCCCGTACGAGGCCGCTGAACAGAACCCGGACGGATGAACCGGGCAACAACATCCAGGCGCAGTTTCGGGACGACAGGAACGGCGAGCGAACAGGTCGTCTGAGGCGGGAAGCGCCGGTCGAGACAAGCGAGACCGGCGTTGCGACGGACGGGAAGTCTTAGCGTTTTCATAGTACCGGTGAAAGCTGGGGAACTCTGACTCGGGGAACCCAGGGAGTAGGGAAGGGAAACGCCAGAACAAAGCGTCGTGCATGAGAAACACGGCGGGCACACAGGGGCCTGAAGGAACGTGTCAACGATACAGGCACAGATAACCGAGATAGCGCGGAAGTATCCGCAGGGGGCCTTGACCTCGCTGAATCAGTATCTAACGGCGGACCTGATGAGGGAATCCTGCCGGAAGTTACGGACGACAGCGGCGGTGGGGGTGGATGGGAAGACCGCCGAAGAGTACGGCAAGGGACTCGAAGAGCGTCTGCCACGGTTGATCGAAGAGATCAAGAGCGGAAGCTATCGAGCCCTACCGGCCCGACGGGGGTATATTCCGAAGCCGGGGAAGGACGAGAAACGGCCATTGGGCATCCCGGCCGTGGAAGATAAGACCGTCCAGAAAGCGGTGGTGACGATACTGGAACCGATCTACGAACAGGAATTCTACCCGTTCTCGTACGGATTCCGACCGGGGGTGGGTGCGTATGAAGCGACCCGCGCCTTGCGCAGGGACATCGAGGCAGGCAGGATGTACTGGCTGGTAGAGGTGGACATCCGGAAATTTTTCGACACCTTATCGCACGAACACTTGCGAACGTTTTTGCGCCAGCGAGTACGGGATGGAGTGATACTCCGGTTGATCGACAAATGGTTGAAGGCCGGAGTGATGGAAGACGGGGCTTGGCAGGCAACGGAAGAAGGGACACCGCAAGGCGGGATCATCTCACCCTTACTGGCAAACCTCTATCTGCACGAGGTACTGGACAAATGGTATGCGACCGAGATCAAGAAACGGCTGAAAGGCCGGAGCTTCCTGATTCGATATGCGGACGATTTTGTCATGGGCTTTGAGACGGAAGAGGATGCCCGGCGGGTCATGGAAGTTCTGCCGAAACGGTTTGCCCGATTCAGCCTGAGCCTGAACATGCAGAAGACCAAGGTGGTGGATTTCCGAAAGCCGAACGGGCCGGAAGGAAAGCCGGAGAGTTTCGATTTTCTGGGGTTTACGCATTATTGGGGTCGCAGTCGGGATGGGCGGACAATCCACAAACTGAAGACAGCCAAAGACCGGTTGGCCCGAAGCTGTCGAGCGGTCTGGGAATGGTGCCGCAAGCACCTGCATCTGACGGTAGACGAACAGTGCCGGGGTCTGAACGGGAAACTCCGGGGGCATTACGGCTACTACGGGTTGACCCACAAGACCAGGGCATTGCGACAATACCACACGAGGGTGCGCCGGATCTGGTTCCGATGGTTGCGTCGTCGCGGAAACGACGGGA
>CAIYET010001001.1 GCA_903925285.1 Candidatus Hydrogenedentota bacterium
AGCCTGAAGCCTGAAGCCTGAAGCCTGAAGCCTAAAGCCTAGGGAGATGTCAATGCGTTTCCGTGTCCTATTGGCGGTGGGGGTTGTCTTGTCCTTCAATGCGATGGCGGGCGACGGACTGACCCTGGTGCGCAGGGCCGCGCTTTTCCAACACGATATGGAGCAACGATTCATGCTCGAGGGCCAGGCGCTGTGCAAACGCCATGTGCCGACGGAACAGCGTCCCTTCGTTTCCTACAACATGCCGGACAACGCGTACATGACGGGCATCTACCTCGGCACGCTCGCGATGAAGTACGCCGTTACGCATGACGACGCCGACAAGGCTGCGGCGTTTGCTTCGCTCAACGCGTTGCACCGGCTATGCACGGTGAGCGGCAAGAAGGGCGTGCCCGCGCGCGCGATGTGGCCGAAGGACAAGCCGTTCGACGGCGGAGCCTACTGGCACGATTCCCCGGATGGCCAATACCGTTGGTGGGGCGACGTCAGCAGCGATCAGATCGACGGCATCATGTTCGGTTACTGGCTTGCCTACGATCTCGTTGCCGACGATGCGCACAAAAAGATCATCGCGCAGGATGTGGGAGATATCGTGTCGCATATTCTCGACAACGATCTCAAGATCGTGGACGTGGACGGCACGAGCACGAAGTTCGGGGATTACTCGGCGCAAGCCGTAAAGTCGTTCGAGCCTATGAACGCGCTGGTCCTGTTGCAGCACTTGAAAGTGGCGGCGCACGTTACCGGCGACGAACGGTTTGCACGCGAATACCGGCGCATCGTCATCGACGAGCATTATGGCGACTATGCCGTGCGCGCGCGCTGGATGTTCATTCGCGTGAATTTCTCGGACGACGTCATGCTTGCGCTCGCGTATTACCCGCTGTTCGTTCTCGAAGACGACCCGGCATTCCGCGACATCTATGTCAAGAGCTTCGAGCGGTCATGGCACGGTGAAGGCTCGATACTCGGCATGAAGGCACAACGCAATCCGGTCTACGCGTTGCTTGCGCAAGTGGCACTGGGCGATGAAAGCGCCGTTGCCGACAGCCTGAACAATCTGCGCATGTTCGCGCTCGATGTCAAATGGAATCGCGACACGATCGCCGGTTACGAGAAGGAATTCGGTTTCACGTTCGACCTGACGCCTTCGAGCGCGGATCCAAAATCCAACGAGGCCGTGTCGCTCGACCGACGCCCGAAGACGTGGTCGACGTGGGTACAGGATCCGTTCAAGCCGGCCGTCGACCGGCGTACGGACGAACGGATCGAGTACAACGGTCACGACTACCTGCTCGCCTATTGGTTTGGCCGCTATCTCAAACGCATCGGTCCCGATGAATAGCGTCAGGTGGCACATGAAGCGCATCGCTTATGCCGCGTTTGTTATCCTTTGGCTTTGCGTGGCAGTTATCGGCCTCGAAGCCTACACGCGCTGGCATCAACGGCAAGTCGAGAAGACGAATCCCTTTGTCCTGGCCGCGAAACAGAGTGGCGCGCTGTGGCAACATACCGACCTCGACGAAAACGGCCAGCCTGTCGCGAAAGACTCGGAAAACGCCTTTGCGGCCACGCCCGATTCCGCGCCAATCTCGGATGACGACCATCTCGGAACGCAACTTGCCGCCATGAATGAAGCGGATCGCGAATTGTTCGCAACGCTACGCGAAATGGTCATCGCCGTTTACGATACGAACGGCAACAACCTTGCCCTTTACGGCGGCCCGGACATTCCCGGCAGACTCGGTGTACGCAAGGACGACATCGCGGGGAAACCGTTCGACGCGTCGCCTCTCGCGAGCGAAGCCAAGGACGGACTCGAACTCATCCAGCGCGTTGCGAAATCCGGCAAACCGGACGCCACGGCGTTCAAGGTGAACCTCCCGCAAGGCGAGACGTCGTTCGACATGCGCGCGTATCCGATGAAAGACGCGTCCGGCGCAGTGAAAACCGTGGCCTGTGCCCTCAACAATATAACAGGCTTGCCGTTGACGGAGGCGCTGGCGCGGCAGCAGGACACGTCGAAGAATCCGATGTGGAAGGATCCGTGGTTCGAGTATCGAAAGAACGCGCACTTGAGCGACAAGTGGCACACGAACAACTTCGGATTCCGCGACCGCGATATCCAACTGCCGAAACCGCCGGGCCTGTTCCGTATTCTGTGCATTGGCGGCTCGACCACCGAAGAGGGGCTGACGAACGACGCGACGTATCCGAAGTTTCTCGAACAGGCGTTGCGCGAGGCGTTTCCCGGGCGCGCCATCGAAGCGATCAACTGCGGCGTCGTCGGACTCGACTCGCTCGGCGAACGCCGCCGCACGCTGGATTACGTGCAACTCGAGCCCGACCTCGTCATCGAGTACAACGCCGTCAACGACATCTGCCACGGCCTGTTTCCGGAGTGGAACAACAAGCTGATCGGGTGGCGGGCGTACGTCGCGCGGTCCGCGTTTCTGACTTCGTGGGCAAACGGTTTGCTGTGCCCCAACCGCGCCGTCATCGACGCCGGCATGGAGCAGGTCACGTTTCGCAACCTGCGTATCATGGCCGGCGTGTTCAAACAGCGCGGCATCCCCGTCGCTTTTTGCAGTTTCGCATATCCCGACACGAACCGGATGACACGTGCCGGATACGACTACATGGAATGGAACCTGCGCACCACCTGGCAAGGCGTGCATTTCACCTTCGGAACGTACTGCCGCCTCGTCGATATCTACAACGCCAAACTCAAGACGCTCTGCGACGAACAAGGCGGCCTATATCTTCCCTTCGCCGAACAGTTTAACGGCGGTATCGACCTCTTCGGCGATATTACGCACATGCGCCCCAAAGGCATGGCGCTTAAAGCCAAAGCCATCGTGGAACTCCTCGCGCCTTATCTGCGCGAACGATTGAAGTAACGGGCCTCTGCCACGGACGGCATTTATGCCGGATAGCTGTTTGGCGATTTGTTGTGGTACCGTACCGGCGTGGTGGGCAGACGGAAACTCGATACAGGTAAAAAGGGAAAGGGACGCAAGAATGCCTCGTAGAGACGACATCAAAAAAGTAATGATCATCGGTTCAGGCCCCATTGTCATCGGGCAGGCGTGCGAGTTCGATTATTCGGGCACCCAAGCCTGTAAAGCGCTCCGCAAACTCGGCTACAAGATTGTACTCGTCAATTCGAATCCGGCAACCATCATGACGGACCCCGGGATGGCGGATGCCACCTACATTGAACCGCTCAATCTGGCGCGAATGACGGAGATCATTGCCAAAGAACGTCCGGACGCGCTGTTGCCCAATTTGGGCGGCCAGTCGGCTTTGAACCTGTCCTCGGAACTATACAAGGCCGGGGTGTTGGATAAATATGGCGTCAAGGTCATTGGCGTTCAAGTGGACGCCATCGAGCGCGGGGAAGACCGGCAGGCATTCAAGGATACCATGACCCGGCTCGGCATCGAGATGCCGGAAAGCGAGTTGGCCTACGGCGTCGAAGAGGCGGAACGCATCGCCGAACGCCTCGGGTATCCGGTCGTTATTCGTCCCGCGTATACCATGGGCGGCACGGGCGGCGGCCTGGTCTACAATGTCGAGGAACTCCGGGTGATTGCGGCGCGCGGGATCTCGGCCAGCCTCGTGGGCCAGATTCTCGTGGAAGAATCCGTCCTGGGATGGGAGGAACTCGAACTCGAGGTGGTGCGCGACGCCAAGAACCAAATGATCACGGTGTGTTTTATCGAGAACGTGGACGCCATGGGTGTTCATACCGGCGATTCGTTTTGCGTGGCGCCGATGCTGACGATAGCGCCCGATCTGCAAAAACGGCTGCAAAAATATTCCTACGACATCGTCGAAGCGATTCAAGTTATCGGGGGCACCAATGTCCAGTTCGCGCATGACCCGAAAACCGGACGCGTGGTCGTGATCGAGATTAATCCGAGGACGTCCAGGTCGTCGGCCCTGGCCTCCAAAGCGACGGGATTTCCTATCGCAATGGTATCGTCCATGCTTGCGGGCGGCATTACGCTGGACGAGATCCCGTACTGGCGCGAAGGGACGCTCGAGAAATACGCGCCATGGGGCGATTACGTGGTCGTCAAATTCTGCCGCTGGGCATTCGAGAAGTTCAAGGGCGTGGAAGACAAGTTGGGCACACAGATGCGCGCCGTCGGCGAAGCCATGAGTATCGGCAAGACCTACAAGGAGGCTTTTCAAAAGTCCATTCGTTCCCTCGAGAATGGACGCTATGGCCTTGGTTTCGCAAAGGATTTTCATCAAAAATCGCTCGGTGAACTGATGAAAATGCTCGTCGTCGCCAGCAGCGAGCGCCAGTTCATCATGTACGAGGCCCTGCGTAAGGGCGCAACGGTCGAGGACCTGTTTGCGAAAACGCACATCAAGGCTTGGTTTATCGAACAGATGAAAGAGATGGTTGTCCTTGAAGAGAAGTTGCTCGCCTTCAAACACAAGGCCTTGCCGGATGAACTACTTGTCCAAGCGAAGAAAGACGGTTTCTCGGACAAGTACTTGTCGCAAATCCTCGGCGTGCCCGAAGCAGATCTGCGGCGGCAGCGCATCGCGGCGGGCGTCGTGGAATCCTGGGACATATTGCCGGTCAGCGGCGTCGAGAACGCGGCCTATTACTACTCGACGTACAATGGCCCGGATAAGGTCACGACGAGTCCGACGCGAAAAATCATGGTGTTGGGCGGCGGCCCGAATCGGATTGGCCAAGGAATCGAGTTCGACTACTGTTGCGTTCACGCGGCGTTCGCACTGCGCGACAATGGCGTCGAGTCCATTATGGTCAACTGCAACCCGGAAACGGTATCGACGGACTACGACACGTCGGATAAGCTGTATTTCGAGCCGTTGACGGTCGAGGATGTGCTAAGCATTTATGCGAAGGAAAAACCGGAAGGGGTTATCGTGCAATTCGGCGGCCAGACGCCCCTGAACATCGCGCGGGACCTGTCCGAAGCCGGCGTGCGCATTCTCGGCACGAGTTGGGAGATGATCGACCTCGCCGAAGATCGCGACCGGTTCCGCAAAGTCATCCGCAAGCTGGGCATTCCGCAACCCGAATCGGGCATGGCCAGCAATGTCGGGGATGCCCTGGCCATTGCGGCGGAGATTGGCTACCCGCTGATGTTGCGGCCCTCGTATGTGCTGGGCGGGCGCGGCATGGAAGTCGTATACGACGAGGCCATGTTGCGGCAATATGTGGCCGCAGCCGTCGGGGTCACGCCGGAACGGCCGATCCTCATCGACAAGTTCCTCGAGGATGCCATCGAATGCGAAGCGGACGCCATCTCGGACGGCGTCGATGCTTTCGTGCCAACGGTCATGGAACACATCGAACTGGCCGGGGTTCATTCGGGCGACTCGGCCTGTGTGATTCCGCCGATCAGCATTCCCGCCAAACATATCGACACCATCTGCCGCTATACCAAACAGATTGCTATTGAACTAAACGTCGTTGGACTGATGAACATCCAATATGCCATCTGCAACGATACGGTCTACATCCTCGAAGCAAACCCGCGCGCCTCGCGCACCGTGCCGTTGGTCTCGAAAGTGTGCAACATTTCCATGGTGAATATCGCCACGCAGTTGATACTGGGCGCCAAACTGGCGGACCTCGACCTCAAACACAAGGCCATTCCCCATTTCGGCGTGAAAGAGGCCGTGTTCCCGTTCAATATGTTTCCAGAGGTCGATCCGGTCCTTGGTCCCGAAATGCGGTCCACGGGCGAAGTCCTCGGCATGGCGGATTCGTTTGGACTCGCCTTCTATCGAGCCCAAGAAGCCACGCAACTGAGGCTCCCTTCCGAAGGAACGGCACTCATCACCGTCACCGACCGCGACAAGCCCGGCATTCTCGAAGCCGCGCGCCAGCTCCAAAGTCTCGGTTTCAAGATCCGCGCCACAAGCGGAACGTGCAAGTTCCTTGTCGACAGCGGTGTCGAAGCCGAACCGATTGCGAAGCTCCACGAGGATCGTCCGCATCTCCTCGACGCCATGAGGAATCGCGAGATCCAACTCGTGATCAACACCCCGAACGGCAAACACGGCACCGATGACGATTCGTTTATCCGCAAGGCGGCCATCAAATACAAGATCCCCTATATTACGACGACCGCAGCAGCTATCGCCGCCGCACGAGGCATCGCCGCCAATAAACAGGAAAAACAACAGGTCAGGTCGCTTCAGGAATATCATGCGGGGATAGGCTGAAGGACTTAAAGGCAATAGGAATACGGAATTCAGGAGTCAGGAGTCAGGAGTCAGGAGTCAGAATTCTGAATTCTGACTCCTGTATTCTGTATTCTCTATTGGGTAGTTGACCTCGCCAATGAAGGAGTAACGATTTCATGGCATTAGTGCGTTGGGGTATATTGGGAACGGCGTCGATCGCCGAATCGCTTGCCGAGGGCATCCGGCTCAGTTCCAACAGTCTGTTGACGGCGATTGCGAGCCGCAGTTTGTCGCGTGCGCGGGCATGGGCCGAGCGCTTCGACGTCCCGCACGCGTTCGGTTCGTACGATGAACTGCTGGGTTCGGGCGAGGTGGACGCGGTATATGTTCCGTTGCCCAACAGTATGCACGCCGAATGGACGATCCGTTCGTTGGAGGCTGGCTTGCCGGTACTGTGCGAGAAACCGTTTACGGCCAACGCCGCCGAGGCGCGCGAGGTTATGCGCGTGCGCGACCGGACCGGCCTGCCCGTCGCCGAGGCATTCCAATACCGGTTCCATCCGCTGCAACGGCGCGTACTCGAATATGTGAGCGACGGATCGATCGGCAATGTGGTCAGTATCCAAAGCGCGTTCACGTTCCTGCTCGACGATCCGCACAGCATCTCCGCGTCCGCCGAACTCGTGGGCGGCGCGTTGTGGGACGTCGGCTGCTATCCCGTGAGCCTATCGCGTCGCGTGGCGCAATGCGAACCCGTGCGTGCGTCCGCCATGATGCGCGGCGGCGCCATCCCAACGAAATCACCGTTAACAACCGATTTCGTTGACGACACGCTTATCGGCATGCTCGAATTTCCAAACGGTATCCTGGCGCAAATCGAGTGCAGCATCGAATGCTTCGAACGCGTCCGCGCCGAGATCGTCGGAACCAAGGGCGCGATCGTGATCGAATCGCCATGGAATCCCGGCAACCAACGCGCCGAATTCACCCTGCGTCGCGAGGATCGTACGGAACGTATCGAAACGGCCGGCGCAAACCGGTTTCAACTCGAAGTCGAGGACTTCGCAGAGGCCGTCCTGACGGGCGCGTCCCCGCGCTGGCCCGTCGAGGACGCCGTAGCCAACATGGCGGTCCTCGACGCCCTAATCGCCTCCGCACGTACAGGCACGGTCGTTTGTGTGAAATAACAGCCGGATCCGAATATGCTGTCTGGGATTTTGATCGTTATCGCATGCGCGGCGAATGCGCCATTTCCCGAAACGTTCGAACGCTGGGCGCAGGAACGCGTCGGGCCAGTCGTGTTTTCCGAAGGCAGTTCGCATACTTGGGACGAGTTCACGGGGTTCGCGCACGAGCTTGGCGCGCATGCAGTCAAGACGTGGCTTGGCGCGCGCAAACCCGGCGAGGCGTTTGCAGCGATTCAGACCGAGTCCTATCGGAACCTGATCCGCACGTTTCGGACAGTCCATTTCAATATCAGTCCGTCCTACATCGCCGATGGCTATGCAAACGGAAAGATCAATCCGGAGATGTTCGAGGCGGTCCGCCGCGAATGGCACGACATCGCGCTGTTCCTGTGCCGCGAGCGCGCGTTCCCGGACCAGACGTTTCTGTTGAGCGTCGGCGGCGAGATCAACGTCTACCTCGGCACGAAAAACGCCTATCCCGATTTCCCCGTCGCGGAGTACGTCGACGCCTGCCACGCGGGCAAGGAAGCCGCCATGGCCGAACTGCCGGCGGAACAGCGTGCGCACGTATTCAGCGTCGCCGAGTTGCAGGGCGATATCGAATTCGACGCGTTCGCGGAACGCTGGCTGCCGACGTTCGGGACGGACCTCGTCAGTTTGTCCTATTACACGTTCTATCGCGATATCCACGATGCGCTCGCGGTCATGCGACGGTACGTGAAAGCCCTCGGACCCTTCGGTGCGGACCGGCTCATGTTGGGCGAATACGGCCCGAGCCTCGAAGTCTGCAACTGGAATCAGGCTGAGCATGCCCGCTGGCACCGCGACATCCTGCACGCCGCGTTTGACGAGCGGTTGCAGTACGCGTTCTTCTACGAGATCGCCGATCACGAGGTCGTTATCAAGACCGGCAGCCACGATGGACTCGTGACGTTCGCGTCGCAGCCGTTCAAGCGCGCCGCGTGGCAGTATTACATGGGACTGTACAACGGCCCCGAACCCAAGCCGCCGGAATTCGACCTATACGAGGTACGCCCCGCGAATGTTCCCAGCGCGGACAGCGACAAACCCAATCTCGTATCGAACAATCTCGAATGCCTTCAGCCGGGCGCGCACGCAAACGATGCGCTGTCTTTTCAAGTCGCCATCGCCAATCAGGGCAAGACCGTGTCGCGTGACACGGGCGTCAACTTCTATGTGGACGATCGCCTCGTTTCGTGGGCATGGATCCCCGCGCTCGAGCCGGGAGAAACGAAGACGATCGCCAGCAACCAAGGCGACGCGCGTTTTGTCTGGCATGCGCGCTCTGGCCGGCACCGCATAACGGCCGTCGTCAATCCCGCCCGCGCGTTCGACGAAGAATCCGAAACCGACAACGCCGTCTCGTTGTGGATCGCCGTCGAACAATAGGATTGCAGGCTACGCGACGAGTTCCCGATACAGCGCTTCGTATTGCGGGATGATGATCTCGCGCGAAAAGCGTTCGAGTGCGCGCACACGGCCTTGCCGACCCATTTCGCGTGCACGCTCAGGATCGTTGAACAGCGCGAGTGCGTAGCCAGCCATCGCTTCGGTGTCGCCGACCTCGCAGAGGTAGCCCGTGACGCCGTGTTCGACGACTTCCCGAACACCGCCGCTGTCCGTACCGATCACGGGTACTTCGCACGCCATCGCTTCGAGGGCGACAAGCCCAAAACTCTCGTGTTCGCTCGGCTGCAAGATGACGTCCGCGCACGGGATGACAGTTTCGATACGTTCCTGATTGCCTAGATATTTGATGCGGTCCGCGATCCCCAACTGTTTCGCAACACCGACTGCCGACAGCCGTTCGGGGCCGTCGCCGATCATGATCAGCCGGGCGGGCATGCGTTCGAGGATGCGCTTGAACACGCGTACCACGTCCGTCACGCGTTTGACGGGCCGGAAATTCGAGACGTGCATGACAATCTTCTCGTCAGGCTCCGCGAGTTTGCTCCGGCGCGCCGTCGTTGGCGTGAAACGGTCCATGTCGAGAAAGTTGTGGATCGTGCGAATGGGACGTTCGAGTACGAACTCGCGCTCGGTCTCGTGTTTGAGCCAGTCCGACACGGCGGTTACGGCATTGCTGTTGCGCATGGCGTGCAGCGTAACGCGGTAAAACGAAGGGTCCGTGCCCACGAGCGTGATATCGGTTCCGTGCAGCGTGGTCACGATTTGGAAACGCTTCTCAGGCGGCAGCATGTCGCGCGCGAGGATCGCGCTCGAGGCGTTCGGGATCGCGTAATGCGCGTGCCAGAGGTCCACGCCGAATTCCTCGGCGACCTCGGCGATCTTCGCAGCGAGCGCCAGGGCGCCCGGCGGCTGTTGGAACAACGGGTACATCGCCGTCGATACCGCGTGGCTGTAGACATTCTCGTGGTACTCGGTCAGCCGGAACGGGTTTTCTGGCGCGACGAAATGGACGGTGTGGCCCCGTTCGGCCAGGGCGATCCCAAGTTCCGTCGCGAGCACGCCGCTGCCGCCCGCTGAGGGATGACACGTTATTCCGATGCGCATGAACGACTCCTCTTGATTAAGGAGTTAGGAGATAGGAGTTAGAAGTTAGAATGACTCCCGACTCCTATCGCTTGGCTTCTAACTCCTAACTCCTATCTCCTATATTACAGTCCCGGCGGCAAATCGACGCCTATCGCGCCTTCGGCGTAAAGTGCCTCGCCGTATCGAACGCCGATATGCGAACCCCAATACGCGGCGCGTGTCCGGATGCTTTCCCAGAACGTCTCGCTCGATATGTACGTTGATGCCGCACCGTACGACGGATTGAAAAACTGCGACGCGTGCGCGCGCAACGCATCGAGCTTCGCATCGAAATCCTCCGAGATGTCCACAATCAACGCGGGCGCGCCGTCTTCCAGATACGGGTGGTAATAGTAGGTTACCGGCGGCCGATGCGGTTCCTGTCCGGTGTCGATGCGCGCCAAGCCCGCCAAATAGGCCGAGTCGCGCACAAGATGATGCGCGGCGCAATGGTCTGGATGCCGGTCGCGGTCCTTGGTGGCCAAAAGCATCCGGGGGCGGAACGAGCGAATGAACGGGATCGTGCGCAGTTGGAATTCATGCGTGTTTGCGAGAGCGGCATCGGGCAGGCCCGCGTTCTCGCGCCGGACCGCGCCGAGGAGCCGCGCCGCGTTCTGTCCCTCGGCCGCGCGTTCCTCGACGGATCCGCGCGTGCCCATTTCGCCCCGCGTCAGATCGAGAATGCCGACGCGATATCCGAGCCGCGTCAATTTGTGCAGCAGCCCGCCAACGCCCAACTCGACGTCGTCGGGATGCGCGCCCACCGCCAGCACATCCACGCACAGTTCTGCCCTCGAGGGGGTCGCGCCAAGCTCCGCCGTCACAGTTCAATCTCCTTCACCGCGAACGATTCGATATCGATTTCCTTTAACAATCGCGGAATCAAATTCCATCCATGCTCGAACAGAAACGAGAAAACGTTCAAGACGCGTTCCTGCGGTCTGCGTATGGGGAAGAAGGCCGTACACAGCCGCGCGACTTGCCCGCGCACCGCCGTGGCACGCGCCCCATCGCCTTCGAGGAGCGCGCGCTCGATGCGCTCGATTTCCTGTGCCGCGCGTTCCGCCGCTTTTGCGGCCATCGCCGCCGCCGTCTTGCTTTGCGGCGTCAGATCCTCGGCGAACCGTTGCCAGGCGTCCGCGATGGCCCCGCGATGCTGCGCGACGATAGTCTCAGTACCTTCGTCCGCCATCCGGCGCAACACGGTATCCGCGATCGCGTCCGGCGCTTGGGCCAAATCGTTGCGCTCGATTCCCAGCTTCGCCTGCAATTGGTTGAGCTTCACCGTGGACAGGAGGCACCGCGCGCGCGGATAGATGACCGGCATTTCCAATCCGAATGCGTCGAACAACGGTTTGAACTGCCCCCAGTACGCCAGTTCGCCCGGTCCCGCCACGTAGGCGACCACGGGAAACAAGCGCTGCTGCACGAGACATCGCAACGCGACGTTCGCGCTAAAACGCCCCGGCTCGGATGCCGCAATCGACAGCATCTCATCCGGCGTGAACACGCGGTCCATGTCCGGCATGCGAAAGAGGTTGCCGTCGAACGTAACCTTGCCGCGGCGTCCGTCCATGTCGAGAAAGAAAGCGCACTCGTCGTCGCCCTTGACGACCGCGCGCGGATAGCCGAGGTTTTCGAGGCGTTCGCCGGTTTCGTTGACCAGGCGCGACGTTAGCAACGGCTCGCGTATCGCACGCTCGATGATCGGTTGAGCCAAGACGCGCGCTTCGGGCAAATCCGGCGCAAACACGATCAGCGGCGTATCCAGGAACAAGCGTGCCATGATCCGCGCGGTCCACTCCGCGAGCGACGCGGATGCATCGAGCGATTCGTGCAGGAACGCAGCAACCTCGTTGCGATACTCGGATCCAGGCGTTTGCGCTGCGGCGCTATCGATCAACGCGTGCAGCGACGCCTCGGCCGGCACGTGGCTCGCAGGCAATCCCTCGACCGCCAACGACGGTTCGTAACGCAGGGACAGTAGTTCGTGCGTCTTGGTCAGCACATGCGCTGTGCGGACCTCATCGAAATCGTGGTCTTCGCTCGCCACCCAGAACACCGGCGCGCAGAGACGCCCCGATCGCGCCTGGAGTTTTCGCGACAGCAGGACTGCCGTAGCCGCCTTGTAGATTGTGTACAGCGGACCCGTGAGCAGACCGGCCTGTTGGCCGGTCACGACCGCCGCTTCGTCACCCGAAAACACCGCACGCCCGCCGAGGCGCTCGTTGTATGCCGCCACGGCCTCGACCAGCGCCGGATCCCACCGCGCCGTCTTCGGCAACGACGTAAGCAACGTCCGCGCCGGGCGCGCATAAAACGGCATGAGGTCCGGCGCTTCGGCTATGTAGTCCGCCAATAGGTCCCGCATCAGATTCGTTCCTTGCGGCCCACAAGGATCATCCGAGGCCGCTCGTCCGCCAACGGCGAGCCGTCGAAATCGCCGAACACGTGCTCGACAGCGAGACTGTTCCGCCTCAACATTCCGCAGAACTCCGTCTCAGTATACATCCGCACCGACTCTCGCCACTCGCCGACGACCTCTTCGCAACGCGTCACACGGACCGTCTTGTTGACGCGTCGCTCCACCGAATCGATCCATCGGCGCTCGTGTATACCGTAACCATCGCGCTCGCGAAATGATTCCGGAACAAGGGTACGTTCCACGTACGGCGCGTTCAAGTAGTCGATGAAAAAGCGCCCGCCCGGCTTGAGTGTCCGGGCCAGTTCCGCGACGGCTGCTTCATTCTCCTCTTCCCGCGCGAAGTAGCCGAAGCTCGTAAAGAAGCTGACGGCCGCATCGAACGTTTCGCAAAATGGCAGCGCCCGCATATCCGCCCGCACCAACGCCAAGCCCCGCCGTGCCAAGCCCAGCAACGCCGCGCTAAAGTCCAACCCAACCACAAATCCCACCGTACCGCCGATATGCACGAGATGACGCCCGCCGCCGCAACCCAAGTCCAGCACGCGGTCCGCCGACGTCAACGCGAGACATTCCACCGCGAACGCCGCTTCGCCCGCAGCCAACGCCACATCGCGATGCGCATAGACGACCGCATACAACCCGCCAAACGCCTGCTCGTGCCAGTCCGCCATCACATCCCTCGCTTCCTCTATCGTGCGCGCACGACTACTCTGCCTACCGGCTACCGACAAGGTCAAGGATGAAGGATGAAGGATGAAGGATGAAGGATGAAGGATGAAGATCTTTCGGGCTGCCCCCTATTTTCCCCTAGTAGGTAGCTATCTCCTATTTCTCCCCTTGGCGTCCACCTGTTTTGCACAGATGTCCACTCGCCTGGCAAACGCGGAGTTCTTTAGTGCGGCATCTTCATTTCCGCCCTCTTTCCCCAGATAATCCTTCATCGTCTGCCTGAACACGTCGCACGCATCAGCGAAGGATCTGTCGACGATGGGGGAGATCTCTTCAATGAGATGGCGTGTAACCGTAGCCTTCCTTTCTCGGAGGCTAGATTCCCTGATGAGATCATCAATGCCCGCCTTTTCTTTGAGATAGATGATCCGGGACAGGTAGAACGTGCCCTTTCGCAATGAACCGCGTTTTTGCTTGTCCTTGATGCTGGCGATACCGGAACGGCAGCCTTCTTCGAGACAACGCGCCGCGAGAATTTCCATAGCTCTCTGGTTAGCTGGTATGTCTGGTGTGAAGTCGTCTGGTAGAGCGCCCAGGTGTTCCTCGCCAACTGGTCCTTGCAGATTGAAAACGCGATAGTAATCGTCGCCTTGCCGGAAGAATTCCCGGCGACTCAACGAATTGCGCAGCTTTGAGCAGTAACCCATGAAAACGGCCAGATAAACCATGCCCGCCTGCTCTTTGGAAAACGTCATCGAGTACGCGTGACCCGGAAGCGTCTCCCCCTCCTTCCGTTCATAACCGATACCATATTCGTGGTAAACCTGCTGCAGTGTTCTCTGGATATTATCGTTGGACAGCAGGTCTTCGGGCCGGATGGCGTTTTGGGAATTGGTGGCGACAATCAACGCGTCAAGGAAATCCTTGTTCTCCAGCGCGATCTGGTAGATACGCACCATCACATTGGAATTGCCCTGAAAGCGCTCCTTCAGTTCTGGTCCGTATTTGGCGCGGTAGAGTGCGTTGACCGTCTGACAGCCGTTGATGATCTGCATTGCTTTCAGCCGGACTTTAACCTTTTTTGCGCTCGGCGGCATGTCCACCTGCATGGAGTCGGTGGTGATGCTCACGCCGTTATTCATGAAGCCAAACCAAGCACTTTGGTTGCCGGTGACAGTTTCAATGATGCGGCGGTTGACCTCCTTGCCTGTTCCCAAGAACAAACGCACATTCTTCTCGAAGAGTTCGTTATTACTGTAGCGGTCTACCAGTCGAATCAGTTGGTTGACGTTTACGAAACCGACCAAGACCTGTACTGGCATCCCGTTGGGATTGGCGCCGATGTTGTGATGGAGGACCGACCGGTCACCCATCTCGTAGTTTAGTTCGATAATCTCCTCCTGGATCGGAATGCGCCCGTGAGCGCAGAGACTGTAGATATCCACGCCGCCGTAGGTCTCAAAAGTGAATCCATATGTCTGGCGGTCATGCAAAAATGTGTCGCGAATCTCCTGTACCTTTGCAGCATCTGTATGGGATACATTTTGACCATTGACGATGTAGTAGCATTGAATACGGGTATGAGCGCGTTTGTTGGCGTCCCGCGCCTCGTCCAATGCCTCGCGGACCTCCTTAAAGGCCTCCAATGTCTTCGTATCCTGCAGGTCTCCACGTAGGAACACCCGGTTCATACGGTCCACAAACGCGTAAAGTTCCTTGGTGGAGATCCCTTCGTCGTAGGCTTCCCTGAACTTGAACTGGAAGAGTTTCACTTGAATCTCGTCGCCCTGATCGAGAATGAGATAGGCATCGAGCAGTTCCTCGGCCTTGCCGGTTTTCTTGTGGTCAACGAATCTCAGCCCCTCAAACAGCTCGTCGTCGTAGAGGTAGGTGACTTTTTGCACGGCCAGGTAGTAGAAAAGGCTCGGGTAATCGTTGGGTTTAATGCCCCACGACGGATTTCGTTCCGCCAAGTGTGACATCTTCCCTTTCAGAAAGCCGATTTGATCGGCGGTCAACTTGACGCTTTCCATGCTTGCCTTAGCCTTTGGCATGTTCTCACCTTTCAAGCGCGAGTCAGGTTCAAATCCGTACCGAATACGTTTCCAAGGACAGGCATCAAGGAAAGGGACACACGCCCCATCCCCTTTGGATGCGACATTCCGTTGACGCCTCGACCAGCTATTTTTCGGCGGGTTGTTCACAAGCAGGCCCCGCTCCGTTTGGCCGTCCGTGGTTATTATGTTCCTCAGTGCTTTGGACGTTCAAGCCTCCGGCCACGGGATACAAATCGTTTTCAATACGGGTTTATACGGCCCTCGCGTTGCGAGATGAATCAGGAACCTTGGACTGGTAGAATGGATGGAAACGCGTATATGGGAATGGCAGGCGATGCGAAACCTCGGCAGGTTCTTGCGCACGGTGCGACGGCTCAAGCCCGAACAGGCGGCTTGGCGGGCGTGGTACATGCTCAGGCGCTCGTTGGGCATTCGCATACGGGTTTCGCCGATTTCGCCGGTCGGAGCGCTCGACGAAACCGTGTTGGAACGCTTGCGCGGATTCCTGCGCGTCGCCGAAGGCAAGGCGCCGGTCACGGAGAGCGTTCTCGCGTCGTTGCGTGCGCTCCGTTTCAAGGTACTGAACGCCGAGGTGGACGGCGCGTGGGACTGGGAGCGCCTGTCGCGTGGTCCACGTCCCGGACGTAGCGCGGTACACTGGTTCGAGTACCTGGGCACTTTGGCGCAGGCCGACGTGTTCAAGTGCAACGAAGACGACGCGCGGCTCGCGACGGCATGGATACGCGACTGGATAGCCCATCATCCGCCCGGCGCGCGGGACGCTTGGGACGCGTATCCCATCGCAACGCGGATTATGAATTGGGCGTTGGCTTTCGCCGCATTCGGAGTGCCCGACGAAAGCGTTGCCGACAGTCTCGCGGCGCAAGCCCGCTGGCTCCGCCGGAGCATCGAATATGACGTCGAAGCAAATCATCTGGTCCGCAACGCCCAAGGCTTGATCGTGGCAGGCGCGTTGATGGCCGCGTCGACGGAAGGACGGGACTGGCAACAAACGGGACTCCGCTTGTTGGCACGCACGCTCGCCGAACAGGTCTTGGCCGATGGGGGCCATTACGAGCGTAGCGCCATGTATCACGCACATGTCCTCGAAGGCTGTCTCATCGCCTATGCGGCGCTCGAGACGAAGCCGGCGTTTCTGCGCGACGCGATCGCGCGCATGGCGGATTTCCTGCCGCGCATCGTGCATCCCGACGGCGAGATCCCGTTGTTCGGCGATGCGGCGTTGGGCACGTGCATGCCGCCGCTCGCGCTGGATTCGGCGGCGCGAACGATCTGCGGCGGCGTTGCGCCCGAAATCGCCGACGGCGCGCACGCATTCGAACCGTCGGGCTTCTACACGATGCGGGCGGCGCGAGGCGGCGCGTGGATGATCGCCAAGGCCGCGCCGCCGGAACCGTCGTATCAATTGGGCCACGCGCATGCCGACGCGTTCAGCTACGAACTGAGTATCAACGGCCGCCGGATCATTGTCGATTCCGGCAACTCGGTATACGAGCCGAATCCGATGCGCGCGTATTGCCGGAGTGTCCGTGCACACAACACGGTCGCCATCGACGGGCGCGAACCCATGGAATGCTGGGACGTGTTTCGCGTCGGGCGTCGTTACCGCATCCTCTCGCGCGAATGGCGCGCCACCGAAGATGGTTGGGTGCTGGCAGCGTCGCACGACGGCTTCGCGCCGTTCCGCCACGCGCGCGAGATCCGTTTCCATGCCGGCGGTGCATGGCTCATCGCGGACCTCGTTACCGGACCGCGCGCCTGTGAAGCGGAGAGCTATATCCATTTTCATCCCGAGGTTCGGCTCGAACCGCGCGACAATGGATTCGCAGCCGTAGCCGGTTCGGATGAAACGTTGATCGTGCCGTTCGGAGCGTCGGCGGTCGAACGCATTCGCGGAGCCGAATCCCCGCTACAAGGCTGGTACTGTCCGCGTTTCGGCGCGGCATACCCGGCGGACTGTCTCGTCCTGCGCGCGCAAGGGCAAAACGTGCGATTCGGATATGCTATAGTTACGCCCAGCGTCGACGCACAAACGCGACGCGTCATAGAGGACTATCGCGAGCGATTCCTCGCCGGGACGACATGAAAATTCTGATTCTGACCCAATATTTTCCGCCGGAGTTCGGCGCGGCGGCTACGCGCAACTCGGAACACGCGCGATTCTGGGCCGAGGCCGGACACGAGGTCGAAGTGTGCACGGGCATGCCGAATTATCCTGCAGGTGTCATCCATGAAGCCTATCGCGGGAAATGGCACGTCCTCGAGGAAAAGGACGGTTACGTCGTCCATCGCGCGTGGATCTACGCAACGCCGAACCGCACGGTATGGCGGCGCGCACTCGCCTCGTTGTCGTTCCTCGCATCCGGCTTGCTGTGCGGCATCTTCAAATGCCGACGGCCCGACGTCGTGATCGCGTCATCGGGACCGTTCTTCGTCGGGCCATTGGGCTGGATTCTCAGCGTGTTCAAACGCGCCGCGTTCGTATTCGAAGTGCGCGACCTCTTGCCGCAACAGGCCATCGACATCGGCATGATCCGCAACCCCGCCGCCATTGCTTTTCTGAAAGCCGTCGAGGCGTTCCTATACCGGCGCGCGCGCCGGATCGTCGCCGTTGCGCCCGCCTCGGCAAGATTGCTGGCCGAGCGCGGGTTCGATGCCGCGAAGATCGTCACGATCGAAAACGCCATTTGCTCGGACTTCTTCGTGCCCGCCGAACGCGAGAACGCGATTCGCAAGCAGTACGGCTGGCAAGGCCGTTTCATCGCGATGTACATCGGCGCGCATGGCGTATCGCAAGGACTCTTCACGCTGCTCGAAACCGCCGAACGCGTCGCGGACCTCGAAGACATCCTATTTGTGTTCGTGGGCGACGGCGCCGACAAACCGCGCATGATCGAATGGGCGCAATCCCACGGACTCCGCAACGTCGAATTTCTGCCGCTGCAGGATAAAGAACGCATGCCCGCGTTCTACGCCGCAGCGGATGTATGTTTCGTCCCCTTGCGCAAAGGCGACTACTTTCGCATCAACATCCCATCGAAGATCTTCGAGATCATGGCATGCGCGCGCCCCGTCATTCTCGGCGCGGAAGGCCAGGCACTCGATATCCTCGAACAAGCCAACGCCGGTATCCCCGTCGCGCCCGAAGACCCCGATGCGTTCGCAGACGCCGTACGCCGTCTGCACGCGGACCGCGCGTTGGCCGATTCCCTCGGCGTCAGCGGCCGCGCCTACGTGATCGAACATTTCGACCGCCGCCGCAAAGCCGCCAGCTATATCGAGGCCCTCAAGGGAATCTAGGGGACAATTGACGGCCGATCTTGTCAGGACTTGCGGCTTCCAAGGTACTCGCGGACCACGGTGGGAACGTCCGCAGCAAGACCACGGAGGCGCGCCTCGTCCAGCATGTGGCCATAACCGTGCATGTGAACATGCCGGAAAGCGAGCAGGGCGCCGAAAGCGTTGAACTGCGAATCGTCGATCAGGTGCTCTTCTCGGGACTTCACAAGCAGGTCTTTGTGCCACGACTCGCTCTTTTCAACACGTTTCCCGCAACGTTCGATATCGAAGCGCAGGATGCGTTCGACCCCTGTGTACGCGTTTTGCAGCAGCGTGCCGAGCGCTATAACGCCGTACCGCGACAGGTCGAGGAGCGCCAGCAATTCCTCGATCATTTCGACGGTTTCGATGATATTCTCGCTTTCGCGATGTACGAACCGCTCGTCAGCGTTCATATATGCGCACGCCCCTTTCGCGGATGATGGGCGACAATGGCGGATCGAGCGAGAGGTCGAGAAGGTCCACGGGCTTCGGCAGCGCCAACATGAGACGGAAATAAAAGGAGAAGAACTTCTCGGGTGCAACGCCTTCGACCGCCAGATCGATGTCTCCCACGTTCTGCTCGTCGCCCAAGGCGGAGCCGAACAACCAAACGGCCTCGGCGTCGAATTCTCGCGCGCATGAGGCAATTGCTTCTATCTGTGCATCGGCAAGCATGAGATACGTTCCCTGAGATTCATGTTCCCGTCTCAGAGTGTATATGCTCTCCCGATGAATACGCAAGCTCCACACTGCCGTTTACACCTGTGAAAACCAGTCGGTCAGCGACGTGTCCTTCGGTAACGCGCTGACATTCATCACGGAAAAGCCCAAAAAGTCCCGGAGGAGTCCACGCGCTCCATCACCGCGTCGTTGCCGGTTTCGCGCATATATCCCGGCGCTTCCGAGAAGAGCACTTCATGGAAGCCACCCTCGCGGTCATACCATATCTTTAGGGTGTGGCTCTGCCATTACCGCAACGTTCAATAATCTGTTCGCAGGTTTCTGGGCATTTTCACAGTCTTGAAATCCATTCCGTTTCTGTAGAGGCGACAGGTGACGGGAAGCCGTCTAAATTTTGGAGTGCGGCGGCAACGACGCCGCTTTGGATGACTGCTATGCCG
>CAIYET010001002.1 GCA_903925285.1 Candidatus Hydrogenedentota bacterium
AGCCTGAAGCCTGAAGCCTACAGCCTTTTTCATCCTTCATCCTTCATCCTTCATCCTTTACCCTTTATCCAGACTCTTGATCGCGCCAAGCACAAAGAAGTGACCCGCTACAGCGGCCATCGCCAGCAGGGCTGCCGCCACGACACTCAAGGAACGTTGCGGTCCCGACCTATGATCCGGCACGTTAGCCTCGGACATCATCTTGAGATCTGGCGTTTTCTGCGCACCCGATATCGTGGCCGCGCCGACACTGAGCGACAACTGTTGTTGTTGCTGCGTCAAAGTATCGGCCTTGCGTTGCGCCTCGGTGTGCAGGCGGACCGTATTGGCCAGTTTTTTCTGCAATGCCGCGAGTTGCGGCTCGAGCAAGGCCAATTGTTGTTCGATAGCCGTCTTCCGTTCGAGCATGCCCTGCAGCTCGCTTTGGACCAACGCTTCGGATGTGGCGACCTGCGTATACACTGGGTTGGTCTCTTCTGTGGTAAGTATCTTGGAACTGTCCAGCTTCTCGCGATTCTCGACCAGCCAATACGCCGTGTCCGGCGGCGCCTTGCGTAACGCGTTGACGGGCGGCGTCGATTCGCGCTGCTTGCTCAACTTCTCGAACTGGCCCTGTGCATCGGCGATGTCCGCGTTCAACCGGGCCAACTCGATCTGGGACTTCGAGATCTGCCCGCTCAAATCCTGCATACGCGTCGTCCAGATATCGATCGGCATCTCGCTATCCAGCCCCTCGATCTCCTTGTCCACCGATTCCAACTCCGCCATTTTGGCATCGAGGCTGCTCCGCAGAAAATCGATCATCCCCTCGCGCCCTTTCGACGCCAGGCTTCCAGCCATCTCGATTGCGAGCCTCGCCCACTCGTTCGCCATCGTCGCGGCCAATTCGCGCGAGGACGAGACGTAGATCAAATCAATGACCGGCTGGTATTCCACCTCGACGCTCGATTGTTTCAAGATGCGCGTCGTCACTTCCATTGCCGCGCGAATGGCGTCGATGGAAACGGCCTTTTTCCGTTCCGGGTCTTTGGTGAGTGCGACCATCTTCTCGCGAAGGCCGCGCAGGACTCCGTCGCTTGTGAGCAACAGTTTATAGTCGGGAACGGATAGCGGCCTTACCAGCAACTGGCCCACTTGGGCCGCCGCAGACGATGGCGCGAACGCCCGCCCCGGCGTGTCGGAAGGCGTAATCGGCGGTGGCGCCAAAAGCAAGACCGCCGTCGCACGATACCGATCGGCCATCGTCAGACTGAGGCCCCCGGCAACAATACCGGCCAAGACTCCGAACGCGGCCATACGCCATGCCAGCCGCACGAGTTGCCGCTCCAGCGAAATCCTTGTATCCGTCATACGCTGTCCTTTCATGCCCGCGAGTCGCGCGACGTTTCAATACGACCCGCCTTTCCGGTTATAATGACGGCGTCATCTTAGCGCACTTGGCCCGCGCTTGTATAGCCCCAGGATATAGTCATGCTCGTTGGTATCGACGGACGCGCCGCAAATGAAGAGAAACGCGCCGGCATCGGCAACTACTGCTGCGAACTCGTGCGCGCAATGCAGACCCTTGGCGGTGGCGACCGCTTCCGCGTTTATCTCGACCGCCCGGCGCGCCCCGATTTTCCGGTCAACCCGGCCAATACGGAATTTCGCATTCTGCCCGCCGGACGGCTGTGGACACAACGCATGCTCGCCGCAGAACTCAGGCGCGATCCGCCAGAAGTCTTCTTCGCGCCCACCATGCAGATACCGCTTCTGTGCGGGTGCCCCCGCGTGGGGACCGTTCACGATCTCGCCTTCTTCGACTTTGGACGTCATTTTACCCGACGCCAGCGGACCTTCGCTCGACTCCAAACGCGGCTGGCCGTGCGTTCGTCCGCCCGTTGGATCGCCGTAAGCCAATCCACAGCGGACGACCTCATTGCGCGCCTGGGTGTTCCTCGCGAACGCGTCTCTGTAACCCCGGAAGGCGTGTCGCCCTCGTTTCGTTCCGCTGTCCTCAAGTCCGAATCCGAAAGCGTGCGCGCCAAGTACGCGCTCGACGCGCCCTATCTCCTCTATGTCGGACGTATTCAGCCTCGGAAAAACATCGCTCGATTGATCGAAGCCTTCGCGGCGCTGCAAACCGAACAGCCCGGCCTACCGCACCAACTCATCATCGCCGGCGATGCGGGCTGGATGACCAGCGGCACTCATGAAGCCGCGGAACGATCGTCCGCGCGCGACGCCATCCGATTCTTAGGTTTCATACCGGAAGAAGACCTGCCCCCGCTGATCGCGTGTGCCGACACGCTCGCGTTGATCTCGCTGTGGGAGGGATTCGGTTTGCCCGTCGTCGAAGCCATGGCTTGCGGAACGCCCGTCGTCACCTCGAACTGTTCCTCGCTGCCCGAAGTCGCCGGAGATGCCGCCTTGCTGGTCGATCCCTGCAACGTCTCCGCCATCCGAGACGCCCTCAAACGCCTCTTGACCGATCCGGTGTTGCGTGAAGAGTTGTCGAACAAAGGTCTTGAGCGCAGCAAGGCGTTCACGTGGGAAAACACCGCGCGCCTGACGATGGAAGCGCTCGCGAAGGCTTCAGCTTTTAAGCTTCAGGATTGAGGCGTGAATACCGGGTGCGGCTTCGGATTGAAGGCCCTGTGTTTTGAGGAACTTGTGCGTGAGGCCGTCGCACGTCTATATTTTATAGAGAAGTGCGAGAGTCGATGAATCCTGCGCCGTATCCAACGAGGGAGCCTATGATACAGTGCCGACGATGAACGCTGGCTTATCTTGTGCAACAAGTGCGAACGCTGGGGCTGGCGCTTGGAAGCCCGAACGGGTGTTCGTCGTGCTCGCATCGCTCATGGGTCTTGCTTTCGTATTTGTAACGCCTCCGTTCGAAGTCAATGATGAGATGGGGCATTGCTACAAGGCGTTTCAGGTATCCGAGTTTCACTTGTTCGGAGAGATGTCGTCGGAGAATCCGGCGCGTTTCGGGGGGTACGTGCCCATGGGCCTGCGTCGGCTCGAAACAGACTTCGTATATCACGATTTCCCAATCGATCCGCTCGTCAAACTGAGTTGGCAACGCCTGCGTGAATTGGCGTCAATCCCGCTCGAGCCGGATTCCCGGTTTTTCGGGGAGTTCCCTCAAGCACGCTATCCGTTTCTCCTGTACGTTCCGCAAGCGTTGGGCATGCTGGCGGGAAGGGCGGCGGGCCTCCCGGCGCTTGGTCTGATGTATGCGGGCCGATTGGCCAACCTTGCCGTGTGGATGGCCCTGGTCTACACCGCGTTGCGGCTGATGCCATGCTGCCGTTGGTTCCTGCTTCTGTATGCGCTGACACCGATGTCCCTTCGCCAAGGCGCCTCCTTGTCCGGCGACGCGGTCACCAACGGGGTCGCCTTCATCTACATCGCATGGGTCATGCGGCTGGCGTTCGCCAAAGAGACCGTGTCCGCGAAAAGGCTTGCCGTGCTTTGCGCCACAGTGGCGGTTCAGTTGTCCTGCAAACCGGCGTATTTCTTGCTCCCGCTTTTTGCGCTGATCGTGCCGGTCCGCAAATTCGGCGGGTGGCGGCGTTATCTCGCCTACGGCGCGATTTACGCCATGGTGTGTCTTGCTGCATTCCTGGCGATTGCCGCGCTTACCGCGCATGGCTACAAGGATGCACCTCCGTATTCCGTCCACGGCCAGACGCAGTTTATTGTCCACAACCCCCTGACGTTCGCCAAGATCCTGGTTACGTCGATGTTCGTGCGGTTCATCCCCTTTCCGACGATTACAGAAACCTTCATCGGGTTCCAGTCCTGGCGCGAACCGCACGTGCTGTTGCCGGGCTGGGGCATTGTGGCCTTTTTACTGGCGTTGTTCCTGACGGCAATCGTCGAATACACGCCCGGCATCCGGCTCTCATGGCTTCAGCGCCTATTCATGGCCGCCCTATCCGTCGCCAGCGTCGCGCTCATATTTGTGATGGTCTATCTTCATTACAACCCCGTGGGAGCCCCGGACATCAACACGGTCTGGGGGCGGATGTTAATCCCAGTCCTTCCTCTCGCATTTATCTGTTTGGCGAACGGTTTTCCCCGTACCACCCGCTGGAACAGATGGTTGTCCTTTGGCGCGTCTGGGTTTCTCGCGCTGGCGCTCGCCGTGGCGGTGGGGGTACTGGCCGTCACGTTTTACATACCGGAGCCTAATCTGATTCCAAACGGAGAGTTTCGAGATTGGCCTGCCGAAGCGAAGGTCCCACTAGGATGGGACTTCGTGCCTGAAGCGGCCAACGGCGCGTGGTCCATCGAGCGTGTCGCCGACACTACCGATCCATCGAGCGTGCAACTAAAACAAACCTGCCTGCGCTCCAATTCCAAGGATTCGATATCCCGGCAGTTCGGAACGACGTTCAGCGGGCTGAAGCCATATAGCCGCTACCGTTTCTTTTGCCGTGCAAGCACGCCAGTCGCCGGTGCGCTACGCGTCGCCGCGTGGGAGATCCACACCGGCAAGTCCAGCCAACCCGCCGGGCCGCGCCGCCTCTCATCGAACGTGATCTACATCGTAAACCCCGTATCGGGCGAACGGTTCGTGTCATATGCAGGAGAATTTTACACGAAAGACTCCGGTCTGGTCCGCTTGGTTGTCACATGTGAAGGCCCCGATAACATCTATCCCTTCACGGTCACGTGGAAAGAGTGGGCACTGACGCGCGTGTCGTTCGGCGTGCCTTGGCGGATTTACCGGCTGATCTAACCGTTCGGAGAAATGGCGCCCATGAAGCGTCGCCTCTTGCGCCCTGCATTTACCTAACGTCGCCAGCCCGAAATCTGTTCTTTATTTGCTCGCCGGGCAGCCGACACGTATCATACCTACGGCCCCAATACTCAACACAGGAATCCGTCCAATGAAACAAGTGCTCGTGCGCGGCGGCAAAATCGAGGTACACGAATTGCCCATCCCAACCGCCTCATCGGGCTCGGCGCTGGTACGCGTCCATTGCTCGATGATCAGTTCCGGCACGGAATCGTCATTCGTGTCCGAAGGCGGAGTGGCCTCGTATGCCATGAAGAAGGCCAAGGACCCACTCAACGTCGAAAAGGTCAAACGCAAACTTGCGACCATTGGCCTCAAAGGCACCATCGATATCATCAAGAACAGACTGTTCGAGTTTCAGACGCCCGGCTACAGCGCCGCAGGCACCGTCATCGAATGCGGCGAAGGGCTGTACGGTTTCCGCGCAGGCGACCGCGTGGCATGCGCGGGCGTCGGTCACGCCAGCCACGCGGAATACGATGTGGTCCCGCAACAACTCCTGACGCCGATACCCGACGGCGTCGGCTTCGACGAAGCCGCGTTCGTCGCGATCGGCGCAATTGCGATGCAAGGCGTACGCCAAACCGCACCGACGCTGGGCGAAACCGTCATCGTTATGGGCCTCGGCCTCGTCGGACAGATCACCGTACAAATCGCGCGCGCGGCCGGTTGCCACGTTATCGGTTCGGACCCCGTCGCCGCGCGGCGCGCCCTCGCGCTCGAGTTCGGCGCGGACGCCGCCTGCGCCCCCGGCGAACTCAACGCCGTTGCAGACGAATGGAGCGCTGGTTACGGCGCGGACGCGGTTATCGTATGCGCGGCGTCGAAGGACAGCGCGGTGACGCAGGCCGCACTCGATCTCTGCCGCCAGAAAGGCCGCGTGGTCGTCGTCGGCGCAGTCGGCATGCAACTCGTCCGCGAACCGATGTACATGAAAGAACTCGATTTTCGCCTGTCCTGTTCGTACGGTCCCGGCCGCTATGACCTCGGTTACGAGGAAAAGGGCCTCGACTATCCCATCGGCTACGTACGCTGGACCGAGGGCCGCAACATGGCCGAATTCCTGCGCATGATCGCCGACAAAAAGGTCGACGTGAAGCCGCTCATCTCGACGATCAAGCCCGTCGCGCAAGCTTCGGAAGCGTACGCTGCAATTCTCGACAAGGACAGCAACACGATCGCGGCGCTCATCGCATATGGCGGCGAAAACGAACAAGCCGCGCCGCCGCCCGAACGACGCCTTTTCGTCAAACCGAAAAATCCCGTCACGAAACAAGTCGGCGTCGCGGTGATTGGCGCAGGCGGATTCGCCAGCGCCTTCCATCTGCCCAATACGTCCAAGATGCCCGAAGCGCGGCTCGAAGCAGTCGTCGACGTCGCAGGCGCCAAGGCAAAACAGGCCGCCGAAAAATACGGCGCGCGCTATTGCACGACGGATTATCGCGAGGTCCTCGCCGACGACCGCGTACAAGCCGTCATCATCGCTACACGCCATAACATGCACAAGCCGCTCGCCATCGCCGCCGCCGAAGCGGGCAAACACGTCTTCGTCGAGAAACCGCTCGCCATCACCGTCCCCGATTGCGAAGAAGTCTGCGCGGCCGTCGAAAAAGCCGGCGTGTTGCTCAGCGTCGGGTTCAACCGCCGCTTCTCGAAATTCAGCCAACAGGCCAAGGCGATACTCCCGCGCATGCACGGTCCCAAAATGGTCCTGTACCGCTGCAACGCGGGCGCGCTACCCGTTGGGCATTGGGCGACCGACCCAGTCGAAGGCGGCGGACGCATCGTCGGCGAAGGGGTCCATTTCTTCGATTTCTGCTGCTGGTTGCTCGACCAGGATCCCGTGGACATCCGCGCGGACCGCATCGACGCGCAGTCGCAATCCATCATTCCGACGGACAACCTGAGCGTGACCATGCGTTTCCCCGACGGTTCCCTGGCAACCGTGATTTATTGCTCGATTGGCCACCCGTCCATTTCGAAAGAGTACATCGAGATCGCCGGCGGCAACAGTATCATCGTCATCGACAACTTCATGGGCATCCGCTTCGGCGGCTTGCCCGAAAAGGCCGCGCAACAGAAAACGGAACACAAGGGCCAGTACGAGTTGCTCGAAAATTTCATCAAAGCCATTCGCGGCGAAACGGAACTCAGCGTCACCGCACACCACGGCCTCCGCGCCACCTGGATCGCGCAAGAGGCATTGCGCAAGTGCAACAACCCGGACGCGTAAGGACCGCGCGGCATGGACCCGACCTTGGCGCATATGACGGAATGGCTCGAACAACTCGAGCGGTATATCGACTCGCGCGACGGTTGCGGGTTCGACCCGTTCGACGTGAAAGAGCACCCGTTGATTCGCGCGGCACAGCCCTATCCCCTCCTCCGCAAGGCCACATCGGGACTCTGCGATCTATTTCCCGACGCAAGCCGCGCACTGCTTCGCATCCAACCTCAGCATAATCCAAAAACCTTCGCACTCGCCGCGCTCGGTCGATTGCGGCGACTTCAAACAACCGGCGACGGAACGCATCTCGAACGCGCGCAGTACTTCCTCGATTGGTTGCGCGAACATGCCGAGCCGGGCTACAGCGGTCTCGCGTGGGGATACCCGTTCGACGTACACGCGAAAGGGCTAGATACGCCGCGCGGTACGCCTATTGCCGTGGTATCGTCCATCGCGGGCGACGCATTCGCTTCGGCCTATCGCCTGACCGGAGACGCGGCCCATCGCGAGGCCGTCTCGAGTATCGCGGAACATTTCCTGTGCGACATTCCACGGATGCCGCAAGACGACGGCTCGCTCTGCTTCGCGTACACGCCGGGCGACCGACGCCGCGTCCATAACGCGAACTTGCACGTTGTTGCCCACCTGTTTCGCGCGTACGACATCCTGCGCGACGACCGCTTCTTGACCGTAGCGCAATCGGGCCTCGATTTCACCTTGAACCGGCAACGCCCAGACGGCAGTTGGACCTACGGCGAATATGCGGCCAGCGAGCCGTTCGAAGGCACGCTGCTCACCCTCATCGACCACTTCCACACGGGCTTCGTACTGCGTTCGCTTCACGAGATCCTACACGTCGCGGAATTCATGCCGGTAGCGCCGCGCATTGCGCAAGCATTGGCGGCAGGATATGCCTATTACCGCGAACGACTGTTCGCGGCGGACGGGGCGCCAATCAACGATTATGGACGCTATCCAGTGGATATCCACGCATGCGCGGAGAGCATCCTGTGTCCATCGATGCTCGAACAACGCTATCCCGGCGCGATTCGATACGCGCAACATGCTCTGAACTGGACCTTCGAGCATCTTCGAGATTCCAGCACGGGACTGGTGTATCACCGACGATATCCTTTCCACACCTCCAGGCTGGTTTGTATGCGCTGGGGCGTGGCGTGGACTTACTATGCGTTGTGCGAATATACGTTTCGTATGGCCGCCGCATCACGTTCAGGACTTGTGCTATGATTCGTCTAGCGCGGCAAGGGAGTTCGGACAAGGTACACGATGAAGATTTGTATTCTGCAAGTTCACCACCCGCCGTTTGACAAGCGCGTGTTTCATAAGATTGCCAAGAGTCTTTACGCCAACGGCCACGAAGTCACCAGCGTCGGCCCGTCTGAAACGCCAATAGGCCAACGCGACGGTATTCAATTTGTGGCGCTGCCGGTTCCAAAGAGGCTGCGCGACCGCTTGGTGTCCGTTGTCCGGCTAATACGTGCAGGCAGACGAATTGACACGGACGCCTACTTGGCGGTCGAACCGGAATCGTGGGTCTCGGCGCTTGTGTTGAAGGCATTGACCGGCCGCCGCGTTGTATTTGATGTCCACGAGTACATTCCGAGTGAATTTGCGAAGTTTTTCCCGCATCCGTTTCGCGGGTTTGTAACGTGGGCCACGATTCGCGCCATGCGCTTGATGGCACGGGCCACCGACCACGTGATACTTACCAAACACAGCCTCGATCATGAATTTGCGGGGTTGTCCACACCACGAACAGTCGTCTTGAACACAAACCACCTTCAGCCGCGATGTGCCGCAATCGACGAATCGCTACAGCAGGCATATGGAGCGCGTCCGACAATCATCCATCAGGGAATCTTTGGCGACATTCGCGGCTCGTACCAGTTGCTCGAGGCGATGAAGATCCTGCGGACCGCGCTGCCGGACCTGAAGTGCATCCTGCTCGGCCAGTACGTGTATGGCGACGAGAGCGCGTATCGCGAAGCCCTCCGCGTGGCGGAACTGGAAGACGCCATGGACATGATTGGCGAGGTTCCCTTCGAGGAAGTGCCGCCGTACATTGCCGTGTCGCGCGTGGGTCTGATCCTCTTCCAGCCGCACGGAATGGGCCACACGCTGGGGATGCCGCACAAACTCTTCGATTACATGCGCGAGGGTATCCCGGTCATCGCGCCGGACTTTGCGGTAGAAATTGTCCGCATCGTGCGCGAGGCGGATTGCGGCATACTTGTGGACGTAACGGCGCCGCAGGCGATTGCCGATGCGATTGCCGACTTGTTGACCCGGCCCGACGAAGCGCACCGCCTCGGCGAGAACGGACGGCGCGCGGTTGAGACCGTCTACAACTGGCAACACGACGAGGTGCGCCTACTAAGCGTGTTCGCGGACCTAGAGACGCGCCCATGAGCCATGCTCGCGTAGCGCCGGTGAGCGGCTACGGCGATGGCGAAGCGATTCGTCGTTTCGTACGGACCGCGCTCGATATGGATCCCGCCGTGTCCCGGTTGCTTCGCGAGCGGTTGCCGCAACGAGTGGTCGCGGTCAAACCGAACTGGGTGCAGGAATCGCATGAGTACAAACCCGATGTCTGGGAATGCGTGATTACGCATCCATCCGTCGTCTTGGCCATAATCGAGGAAGTCGCGGAAATGATGGGAGGCCAGGGAACCATCGCCTTGTGCGATGCGCCACACACTTACGCTCGGTTCGATGCCATCGTGGCGCGCGGTAAGTTGGCTGAAGGACTCGATGCCCTCCGGTTACGCTATCCGGTACTGCGGATCGAAGTGATCGATTTGCGGCGTGAAGTGTGGCGGTGCGTCGAGCAGGTGATCGTCGAGCGCCGCCCTAATTCCCCGGACCCGCGCGGCTACGTACGCGTGGACTTGGGGCGCGCAAGTCTGTTCCATGACCACCATGGCGAGGGACACTACTACGGCGCGGACTACGACACGGGAGAAGTCAACGCGCATCACCGCGGCGACCTCCACGAATACCTGATAGCGGGCACACCTGTCCACGCCGACATATTCATCAATGTGCCCAAGCTCAAGACACACAAGAAAACCGGGATCACTTGCGCGCTCAAGAACCTCGTTGGCATCAATGGCGACAAGAACTGGCTTCCGCATCACACGGAAGGAACGCCGCGCACGGGCGGGGATGAATTCCCGAACGACTCGGTGGCTGGCGTGTTCGAGCGACGCGCCAAACGCGTACTGCGCGAGGCCGCCTTGCACCTTCCGGGCGTTGGGCCATACCTGTATCGCAAGGCGCGACGCGCGGGCATGCGTATGCTGGGTGACAGCGAGACGGTGGTCCGCAACGGGAACTGGGCCGGAAACGATACCTGTTGGCGGATGGCGCTGGACTTGAACCGTGGATTGTTGTATGCGGACGGCGAAGGGCGACTGGGTGCGGCGCGCAAGCCCTATCTTGCGATCGTCGACGGAATCGTTGGCGGCGAAGGCAACGGTCCGTTGTGTCCTGAGCCTGTGAATTCCGGCGTGTTGATTGCCGCCACCGGACCCGCAGAAGCCGACGCGGCCGCGGCATGCCTCATGGGCTTCGATCCCGCATGTTTACCAATTGTGGCGCACGCCTTCGACGAAACTGCGTGGCCTATCGCGACGATTCCCATGGATGCCATTACCGTGGAAGACGAGCGCCAGGGAACGTCCATGTCGCTGTCGGCATTGGCGCCAGCCGTTGCTGGCGGGTTCAAACCCCATTTCGGCTGGACCTGTCTGCGGGACAAGACCTGACTTCGGTGTCTTTGGCGGGGATTTCCTGAATCAACCGTCTCAACTTTCCCCGTGCGGTAAGCGCGATTGTGTCCACGATGCGAATCTCGACATCCAACTCATTCCCAACCTTCTGAGCAAAGGCTCGCTGGATCATGTCGCGATCGCGATCCGAAAAATCCGGAGCGGGCATGACGCGCAATTCCATGCGCCCGGGCGTTTTCTGCTCGTATTGATACCGTACCACGTGGTCGAACAAGGCCCCATGCATATTCAAGGCAGACGGCGAAATACGAGCGCCCGTCTTACCGATGACGTATTCCTGCTTCCAGCGTCCTTCCACCTGATCGAAACGGTCGAAAGAACGCCCGCAGTCGCATCGATGGCTTCGTTTGCGGGCATAGTCCTCGGTTCTGTACCGAATCAGGGGTAGCGACCGATTGAGCAAGCCGGTCCCAACTAACTCTCCCGTCCCGCCTTCCTCTTCCAGGACTTGCCCTGAGTCGTCGATGATTTCGACGATCCCGTAGTCTGGAAACTGATGGTAAACGTTCGAGCATTCACACTCGCCTGCCAACAGTACGCGTTCGCTGTGCCCATACCACGAGAACAAACGTGCCGAGAACGCCCGTGTCATTCGCTCGGCTTGTCCAGGCGCCATGGCCTCCGACGCAAGTAACGCTGCCCGAAGATGCAGGGGCGCGAGGGATATGTCGTGACGCAAGACATAATCGGCCAGGAGATGAAGGGCGGATGGATATCCATGCAACACCTGAGGCCGAAACGCAAACAGCTTATCCACATAGCGGCCCAAGGTCGACTCGCTCATGTGGAAAGGCGAAAACTGCAACTCCCGGTATATTGGGTTGTTTTGCCAGTATTCGCCGGGTCTCAAACAGTTGAAGGAGACCCCACGAAACGTCGCTTTGCGGTCCCAAGGCGTATAGCCTACCCGGAACCATTGCCGGTGCATAAATGCCATTTCAGTAGCGTGTGAGGTATCGTCCAGATAGAACTTCAACTGGTTGCCCGACGTCCCGCCTGTGGTGCATTCCCAATGCGGGATGGCATCGAAGTCGCGTGGCAGGTACTGGCGAAAGTTCTCCTGCAGCGCCCTCTTGTCCAGCAAGGGAAAGGCTTTCAGCGCTTCAAACGGCGTCAGCCGTTCGACGGCGGACTTGAAAGGAGCATAGGCGGGCACTTGAGAACACGCATAGGCCAAGATATCGCCCAGGAGTTCAGACTGATAGAGCAATAGCTGCTCGCGGGCCATGCGATCCAATGACGGTCCCCGGCGCAACGTTTGGCGATAGTGCTTACCCCCAAGCACTCCGAATGGAATCCAACCAAAAGGCCGTTTCAACGGAGTGGGCA
>CAIYET010001003.1 GCA_903925285.1 Candidatus Hydrogenedentota bacterium
ATGCCGGGCGCTGGATGAGAAGGAAGGCAGCCATGCTGGTTCGCTCATCTTCTTCTGCAACGAGATTGCCAAGGCGGTCGCGCAGCAGTACCCGGACGTCGACATGGACGGCATCCCAAAGAAGATGATTCACACCATTGCCTACACATACACCCAGAAACCGCCCAAGACCATCAAGCCTGAACCGAACCTGACGGTCGTTATGTGCCACATGTATCCCTCATGCGACAGCCACTCGATTCAAGCGTGTCCCCTCAACAAGGCGTATCGGGAAGACATGGCGGGCTGGCTCGCCTACTCGCCGCGCATGCTGGTGTGGCACTACGTCGTGGATTTCACGCACTTCTGCCTGCCGTTCCCGAACTTCAACGCGATACGCGCGGACCTGCCTTGGTACAAGGAAGTCGGCGTAAGCGGGGTGCTTTGCCAGGCGGCCATTTCCGGCGAGCTCAGCGAACTCAGACACTACGTCTGCGCCAAACTCCTATGGGACGTGAATGAGAACGTTGATGCCCTTGTCGATGATTTCATGGAGGGCTTCTATGGCCCGGCCGCGCAACCGATGGGCGCGTACTTCGCACTGATCCACAAAAAGGTCCAGGATCCGGAACGTCACATGCACCTGTATTCCGGGCTCGAGGCGGGCTATCTTGCGCCGGAAGTGGGCGACGAAATCTCACGATTGTTCGACGACGCCGAGGCGAGGGTGAAGGATCAACCCGATTTCCTCCGACGCGTCCGCAAGGAACGTCTCGCGGACTGGTATACGCACTTGATTCGACATCCCAAGTTCGTCGCCAAAGACGGTTACCTCGAAGCGGAAGACCGTGAACAACGCGCGGCCTGGCTTGAACAGTTCTTGGCAACAGCAAAGGCCAACGGTGTCATCCGCCATTGCGAGGACTTGCCCCTGTCGGTCTTCGAGCGGCGGCAGAAGTTCCTTTGCGAACGCCATGACATCCTATCTCTGGCCGAATGGTCTCCCACCGTATTGGACATGATGCAGCGGTCCTATGAAGAGGCGAGCAAACGCGCCGAGACCATCGACGGCAAACCGTATCTGAACGTGGTTGAAATGCGAAACGCAGAAATCGGCAAGTGGTTTGGCGAGGCCGGACTGGTCGAACTCGAGCATTTCTTCAATGAGTACAACGTGACACAGCGTTCGCCGTTCAACATTTGGACGCGCTTGCTTTCCGATCCGGACTACAAAGCGTTCCTCGGCACGCGCCTGAAAGAGTAATGTAGTCCTGCGCAAGACGAAAGAGAGGAGAACTGTTCGATGCGACACGCAACAGCTGTGATGGTTGTCTTGTTTTCCACGTGGGCATATCCACAGCCGCAATCGGTACAGGTGTGGTCGAGTTCGGAGGATATGAAGAAGACGCTCACGCAAGGCCCATCCATTCCGCTGGAGCCCGCAGGAAAACCGGATAGAGATCGAGTGATCAAACTCAACCCGAGAAAGACGTATCAGTCGATTCTGGGTATGGGCGCGTCGTTCGAGCACACAACGTGCTACAACCTGTTCAAGCTCGGCCCGGAGAGAATGGCCGAGACCATCGAGAAACTGGTCGACCCGAAGAAGGGCATCGGCATGAACCTGATGCGCATCTGCATTGGGACTCCGGATTTCACGGGAGAGCCCTGGTATTCCTATGACGACATGCCCGAAGGACAAACTGATCCAAAGCTGGAGCATTTTTCCATCGAAAAAGACCGAGCGTACGTTCTGCCGGTACTGAAGAAGGCGATCGAAATCAACCCCGATGTGCTGTTCTTCGCCTCACCTTGGAGCCCGCCGGGCTGGATGAAGACTACGGGCGACATGATTGGTGGTCATATCGAGCCCAAGTGGTACAGTGCGTACGCGGAATACTTTGTGAAATTCATCAAGGCGTACGCCACGGAGGGTATCCCAATCCATGCCGTCACGGTGCAGAACGAACCCGGTGTCAATACCCGAGACTATCCCGTGAGCGAATGGTATCCATCCTGCCAATGGGCCGTACTGGAGGATCCCGACACGTTCGCCCCCGTAGTTCACGAAGTCATGGGGGTACATGAACGCGACTTCATTCGAGACCACCTTGGGCCGACCTTTCAAGAGTCTCAAATCGCCGCAAGAATATGGTGTTATGACCACAACCTGAACAATCTCTGGTATCCGCGCAATATCCTCAAAGATCCCAAGGTGGCCCAATACGTGGAGGGAACCGGATTTCACGCTTATTCGGGTACGCCGAAACAAATGGGCGAGTTCTACAAGGAGTTCCCGGAGAAGTCCGTCTATTTCACCGAAGGGTCTGTTAGTGGAACCGGTGGCGCGATGAAGATTATGTCGTACTTCCGCAACGGGTCGCGATCGTACAACTCGTGGGTCATCATGATCGATTACGACGGACTGCCCAATAACGGCCCGTTCAAGACGAAGAGCACGTGCGTCCAACCCCGAAAGGACGGGACCGGCGTCGACTACCATTTCGAATACTACGCCTATGGCCAGTTCATGAAGTTCGTGAAGCGCGACGCGGTGCGTATCGAATCTTCCGAAGGCGACCCACTTCTTGGAAACGTGGCGTTTCGCAATCCAGACGGCAATATCGTGCTTGTGGTTGTAAATCGAGACCGGCAGCCCGTTCAGTTCTCAGTTCAATGCGGAAAAGAAGCGTTTCGTGCGGAAATGCCGCCGAAAAGCATCGCGACGTATGTGTGGCCGGGGTCTCAGCAGGATACTTCGAAGTGATGAATCAGCTTGAGTGGAGACCCAAATGAAGGATAACGTTGCGATTATCGTAATTGGGACGTGGCTCATGTTGGCTTCCGCCTCCCTCTACGCCGACGAGCAAAGGAATCGTCCTATCGTAGGCGCCGTCCGGTGGGACGCCTGGCATGGCCCTGCTTCCGAAGTTGGACTGACCGTTGAGAAAACGCTCGCGCCGAAGCGCTGGCACTACCGATTGCCTTTCTATGCGAAGGTTATCGGCGAGAACGCGGTAGAAGTCCGAGCCAACACACAGGCCATCATGGATCAGGAGATTGACCACGCCGGCAACGCCGGCCTCGACTATTGGGCGTTTGTTGTGTATCCGGAAGAATATGCATTGAGTCTGGGGCTGAAGCTCTATCTGTCCAGTGAAAAGAAGCACCGAGTCAACTTCTGTCTGGACCTCCAGGGAGGTTGGGAAGCTCGCGGGGGGGCCAAGGCCTGGCCGGAGAAGGTAGACCGCTATGTGCGGTACTTCCGCGAAGCGACCTATCAGACGGTTCTCGGCGGGCGGCCACTTGTTTATTTGTACAGCATCGAGGCATTGATCGGCGAGGGATTGTTCAATACCTGGGATGATGCCCGCGCGGCTTTCCAGACGCTGCGTGAAGCAACGAAGGCGCGGGGCCTGCCCAACCCATATATCATCGGGCAGGGTTGGTCGCCCGATATGCTGAAGGACCAGATGGTCAAATTAGGTTTGGATGCCATCGGCGCGTACGCATCCACCAGCGGTGCAAAAGCCGCACCCTATTCCGCTCTTACGGCCCACACCGAGCGCTGGTGGGATGCCTTCAAGGCCACCGGGTGCGAAGTGGTGCCACTGGTTACTGCGGGATGGGACATGCGCCCCCGCGTCGAGACCCCGGTACCATGGGTCAAGGACGGAGACATCCACCAATACTACGAGGCAGCCAGACCGGAAGAATTGGGAGCGCACCTCCGGAAAGCCATGGAATGGTGCAAGGCAAATACAGATGCGGCAAGAGCGCAGGCCGTACTCATCTATGCGTGGAACGAGTTCGATGAGGGCGGATGGATATGCCCCACGCTAACAGACGGTGCGGCACGCCTAAACGCCCTCCACAACGTATTACGTCCCACAACACCCAAGGATTGACCCGACTCGGGAATGTGAGCAGACGGCGGACATGACAAGCACAGAAGCTTGTCGTTGCGGGCACCCATGGGTCAGAACCAAGATCGAAAGTCGACTTCTCCTCCGATAGGTTACGGTCGCCCGAAAACAACTCTCTGTTCGGAAGCGAGCGGCATCTCGCGCACTACACCGTCGAGCCGGACAACCAACGACACCCCTTTTGGCACAGCGTCCACGGTCACTTCAAACTCCGTTTCACTTTTTTCGCGCGGGACAATCGAGACCGACAGGCGAGAGTCTTCTGGCGTTGGCAACCGCAACCCCTCAATCGCGATACGACTCGTACGAAGTTCAGGAACCAGAAGTGGCCCAACAATCAGACGCTTTGCCACCGCATCATAGTCAATACCGAACACATGCTCGATCACCGTCTGAATGTATAAAGAAGCCGACCAGCCATATCGCGCTACGCCTTCTCCCTTGCCTTTGGATGGCGTCACGTATTCAGAGTAATTCGCATGGAAAACCTTCACAGTGTCCCACGCCAGCCGCGCTGCGAGGTCATCATGCCCACAATCGCGCAGACCGAAGATGACCGGCAGATTACGCATCGTCCAGATATTGCCCAGCCACGCCCGGCCGTCGTAGGGGCCCTCCGCTTCCACGTAGTCCCGTTCCGTCTTGGCCAGGCTCGTCAGCGGTCGGTCTCCCCAATTGAATAATGCGGGATCTGTCAGCTTCCTCAGAAGGCGTGCGACGCGTTCCTTGGGCGCGATACCAAGTCGCAACGGATCGAACGTAGACACGATCAGTCGCTTGCTGCGCGTCATTGTCTTCACATTGAAGTTGTAGTACGCTCCGTCTTCCTCATCCCAGCAGTATTTGTTGATGGCCTCCTTCAGGTCGTCAAATGCCTTTTGGAAGCGGGTTGCGGCTTCTCCCTCGCCCACCAATCTCGCAAGGTCACACACATAAGCGCACCCAATCGCAACGGCCACCTGCAGATCCACTGGAGCTACAGTCTGCGGAGTGTCCACGGGTTCACAGAACGTCTCCTCGAATGCATACGTAATCAAGCCTGTTTTTGCGTCGCGCTTGACTGGCGAAAGCCACCAGTCCAGATACTTGCCGAGGACCTCGAACGCCAATCGCCTTACCTCGTCATCAGTGCTGCGCCGGGCTACACGGTAGCCGACTTCGAACAGCCTGGGGATGCTGCTCGCCAGGGCCGGCATGCCGCGGCTTGGCGAACCGCCCCACAGGTCAATCCTGCCATCGGGATTCTGCGACTGTACCGAACGAAATCCCCTAAGCACCCCTTCCGCGAACGACTGGTTGGCCCATTTCGCACCATCGCACGCCAGCGACGAATCCAGTTGCCACCAGTTTTCCCCATAGGCCCCGCCCGGCCCCATCACCGGCTCTGTGAAACCGTGGACGGGCACATTACTGATCAGGCATTCGTCAAGTACCTTGAATGCGTCGGCAAATCCCGCCTGGTCGATGCCGGGCAACGTAATCCTGGGAACAACGGCTGCGCTGGCCACATCCGGGCGCGGTCTTGCGGGGGCCGGGGCGCCGTCTGTCACGGCAATCCTGGAAATCCACATGTCGCCCGAAGACCCAATCAGTGCTGGTAAGATGTGCAGTTGGTCCACAACGCCCGCCCAGCGGTTTTCCATGTCGATTACCACGTCTTGCCACTTGTCACACATAGGGTGCATCGTGAAACGCACCGTTCCCGCATTCGTGTCCGGCGCGGCAGCCGTGCGCCAGATGAGCAAACCATCCGTTTCCGGTGACCTGTTTAGAATGCGCAACCTGACCTTCGTGGCGCGGGTCGCGTCAATGCCAAGACCCGACTGCGATACCAGCGACAGTGGCGGATGTGGCAGCCAGATGAGTTGACGCCACGAAAGCTGCTTTGCATGTTCCGGCAGCATTTGGATATGCAGCCACAACCCACCTCCGGCAACGGCCCCCCCAAACACTGGCGGCACACTCCAGCCCTGCTGGTCATTCCACGCATTGAACTCCCACGACTTGAACGTCGTCGGTTCGGCGACGGCAGCCGCTCCCACCGTTAACAAGAGATGCAAGGCAATCATGATCGAGCTTTTCCTTCTCTCCGTCTTGAATTGCAGATAGGTGCCAACGAAGGCAAGTTGACCAGAATTCATTACGTGACTGCAACAAGCCGAATCGACATGCACAGACAATGCATGAAAAAACCCGCAGTGAAAATCCCGCTACTTGGCGCTTGCGCCCGCTGCCCCGAGTGTTTCGTGCAAGCGATTGATCATCTCGATGCTGGCACGATAGATGGTGGGGGTAACCTCCGGACTGCCCGTGTAGATTTCGCCGTAGGGAGCGTACTTGCTTCCGTAGGTGTACGGCTTCTTCCGGTCCCATTGGGACTTCGGTACAAGGTAACCGACCTCGTCGTTGCAGAGGTTGAAATTCATCTTGACCGTACCCCCGATGGCATCGAACAATGGCGGGACTTCGAGCGGCGCCATCTTGAAGTCAGCTCCCTCGGGATTTTCTATTCCGCCGAAGACGATTTCGGGAAAGATTTCGCCCGGCGACGTGATGATCTCGATCTCGCCGATGTGAAGGGCGTTGACTTCGCTCTTGGCTTTGCCGCCATAAAGCCCCGGGTGCACGGCTCCCAGATAGAGCCCCGCCTTGAACGGCCAGCCGATGGGCGCATAAAGGGTCTTCGCGCTGAGAGCCACGCGCTGGTCTTCCATCTGTTTGGCGTCAGTGCCACGAAGAGCAGTGGCTCCGAGGATGGCCAGATTCTCTCCCTGCGCCTGAGCCTTCTCGCCGCTGTCTTCCTTGAACTTGCTCCCGTGGCGATCAGTGATTTCCAAGCCGAGTTGGGTCATCAGTCCGCCGATGGGCCCGGTGAAGTACACACACTTCCCGCCAAAACCCGCGAAACCGCCCGGCCCTTCTAGCCCCTTCTCCATCGCCTCGCGGAAGTAGTGGACGAAATCGGAGCTTAGATAGGGGTTGCTGCCGCCCATGGCTTCCGGGTGCATGCCCCAGGAAGTGAGGATGCCAATCGTCTTGTCGGTGCCTTTTTCCTTGAACCAGGCTAGTGGAAGGTGGTTATCCACCACTTGCGGGTCGCGCGAATCCCGCGAGAAGTTCTCCTTGGGAACGTGTGCCGTGACGACCGTGGCGTCCGCCGGCTTCAAATTAGCGACGGCTTCGAGGACCGCGTCGCGCGCGCTTTCC
>CAIYET010001004.1 GCA_903925285.1 Candidatus Hydrogenedentota bacterium
AATCCCGCCCTACGAGAACATACGAGAATTGAGGTCTGTTTTCGTCATGGACCTCCTAAAACACTTGAGTCCACTTATTCACAATCTCTCACCTCTCATATCTCACGCCATCGACAAAGTTGACAGCCGCGCGGACCCTCCGGTAATCTGGACATTGTTGGTGGGTGGATTGCGAATCCGGTAGGAGAAACGATTGATGAATTGTGCGAGGATCTTGGCCGTATTGGCGCTGACGGTGCTGTGTATCGGCTGCACGACGGGTGGCCGCTATCCAAAGCTGGCGGATCCGGCTATCGCGCCTTCAGAAATCAAGGCGGGCGAGACCGCCGTGATTACCGTGCGCGTGGCCGACCGCCACAACATTATCCACCGCGTCGAAGGGGTCGTGCGTGAAGACCCGACCGTGAAGCTTAAGCTGCGCGACGACGGCCAGCCGCCCGACGTGAAGGCGGGCGACAACATCTGGACGCTTCAGGTGGATGCGCCGTTTCAGGCCCCCGCGGGACAGTTCAACGTCGACTTGACCGCCTACCGCTCGGACGGCTTGACGGTCCCCATTCGCAAGGACGGGCACAAACAAGCGCTAACCGTGACGATCCCCGTCACGATTCGCAACCCGTAACCGGACCAACGAAGGCGAACCGATTCTTCTATGAGCATAGTCAGTCTTGTTCTCTTGGCCGCATCCTTGGCAGCGCCAAATGTCGTGCTTTTGTCCGTGGACACGTTGCGCGCGGATTATCTCGGATGCTACGGCTATTCGCATCCGTCTTCGCCGGTGCTGGACGCCTTCGCGAAAGAAGGGCTGCTCTTCGAGGATTGCGTGTGCGAAGTGCCGCTGACGCTGCCTTCGTTCGGCGCGATGTTTTCCTCGCTCTATCCGCGCACGACGGGCACGACGAAGAATGGGCTGCGGATGAATGCGAAGACGCCGCTCATCACCGAGATCTTCAAGAAGGCTGGGTACCAAACCTTCTGCGTGCAGAGCAATTGGCCGCTGAAAGGACACCTGTCGGGACTCAACCGAGGCTTCGACGTTTACGACGACCAGTTCGACCAGAAACGGTGGGGGTTCATGCTCGGCGAACGTAACGCGGAACACGTGACCGACGCCAGCGTCAAAATGCTCGAACAGCGCGACCCCGCGAAACCGTTCTTTCTCTGGATCCATTACTCGGACCCGCACGCGCCGTACCAGTTGCACAAGGAGTTCAATGTTGTAGGGCCTCTCGATGGCCTGGACTCGCATGAACGCGTGCGTGCGAAGTACGCGTCTGAAGTCGCTTTCACGGATTACCATATCGGACGTTTCCTCGCCGCGCTTCCGAAGGAAAACACGTTCGTCCTATTTGTGGCAGATCACGGCGAGAGTCTTTATGAGCACGACTACCTCGGTCACGGGCGGCGCATCTACCAGACCAATCTGCACGTGCCGCTGATCCTGCGCGGCCCCGGCATCGCTCCGGGCCGGTCGAAATCGCCCGTGTGCGTGCTGGACGTCGGACCGACGTTGCTCGGCATGGCGGGTCTTGCGCCCGCGCCCAAGATGCTGGGCCGAAACGTCGTGTCGGGCGGGCAGGCTACGCCGACGCGCTACATCGAGACCTATGGCGGCGCAGTACCCAGGGTGCCGATCATCAAAGCGTTGCTGAGGCGTAGCGGACCGCAAGAACGCGGCGTCATTCATGAGGGCTGGAAGCTCATCCTCGGCAGCGGCACGGAACTGTTCTATCTGCCCGACGACCCAAACGAACTACACAACGTTGCCGGGGAAAACCCTGAACGCGTCGCCGAACTGCGCAACATGACCGAGCAATGGGACAAGCAATGTCCGCGCGGCAAAGCGCAGGAATCGAAGCTCTCCGCCGAGGATGTCGAAGCGTTGAAGAGCCTCGGCTATCTGCAATGAATTAGGCTGTAGGAAGTTAGGCTTTAGGCTTTAGGAAGTTAGGCTGTAGGCACTGCCTAAAGCCTAAAGCCTAAAGCCTAACTTCCTAAAGCCTGGCCATTTGCATCGACGATTGCCGCAGATACGGCGAGGGGTCTATCGCCGTGCCCGCCTTGCGAATCTCGAAATGCAGGTGCGGTCCCGTCGCATGGCCCGTACTGCCCACCTGCGCGATCTCCGTCGTTCCCGTGACCTCGTCACCCTGATGGACCATGTTTTTCTGCGTGTGCGCATAAACCGTCTGCAGGCCGTCGGTATGCTGCACAATGACCGTGTTGCCGTAGCCCGCCTGCCAGCCGCTGAAAACCACCTGGCCCGCCTCGAAGGGATGTATCGCCGCACCGGGCGCCGCCGCCAAATCGACCCCAGCGTGCAATTCCTTCGTGCCAGTAAACGGGTCCGCGCGCGTGCCGAACGCCGAGGAAATCCGTAACGGTCCGTCGAGAACCCCCTGATCCGACTTCGCAGCCGACGATGTGGCGCGTTTGGCGATCAACGACTGAATCAGCGCGGTCACCTCATCGGCAGGTTTGAGGTTTGAAGCTGAAGGTGCGCTATACTTCGCGCTTCCTGCAGACTGCGGGAGATTCAGCGACGCCAAATCGAGCTTTTGTCCAACTGAAATGCGATCCACGTTAGTAATATGGCTGGCCTTGGCCACCTTCTGGACGGCGTCGGTCACGGCTTGGCCCGATGGCGTCTGCCCCTGCCGCCGCAACGCCGCATCGCATATCCCCGACAACGTGTCGCCCGACCGAACCGCGTAATTGGCATCGAGAGACTTGGATAGGGTTTGGGGTCCAGGCGATCTCTTTACCCCATACCCCTGGTTCGAGGCACTTGCAGCCTCCGTTCGCGCGCGGTCCAGCAGGTCCTGAAACCGAATCGAAGGGACTGTGACAGCCTTCGGCAACATGGAAGCCGCCGACTGCCGATAATCCGTCCGAATGGCCGAAATCTGCGCTGCCATCAGCCCAGTATCCTCCTGTGATGACGCTTAGGCAACCGCAACCCACATGCCAGTCAAGACGATACGCCATAAACGATGTGAGATGAATAACTTAGCAGATATCGATACATGGCCAGACACGCGTTCCCATAGGAAGAATATACCACCAGTGGCCATTTCTTCATCGTTGCTCTAGCGCCAGCCGCCAACAACGCTGCCTTTATTAGGTTCAGGCGGTTTTCCAGGCGCCTTTGGTGAAGTCGGGGAAGTCGAGCCATTTGCCGTCTTTTTTGACGGAGGCGATGGAGAGGGGGAAGATGGCGGACCATGTGGCGGCGTCTTGGACGTCTTGCGGAGTCTGGGTCTTGTTGCGGACGGCTTTGATGAATTCGTACATCGTGATGTAGTCCGCGCCGCCGTGGCCGCCGTTTTTCTGGGCTTCGGATTCGAGTTCGGTCCAGAGGGGATGCGCGAAACGTTCGAGGTACGGATCGAAGGATTCCCATTGGTCGTTGGGGGTGATACCGTCGACGCACGCCTTGTCGAGCGAGCCGTGGTAGGTGCCTTTCGTGCCTTGGACGCGCAGGATGAGGTCGTATGGACGGTGGGACTGGATGTCGAAGTAGAGGGTGACGGTGCGTCCGTTGGCGGTCTTGAGGAGGGTGGTGTTGACGTCGCCGAGGGCGTATTCGCGTTTGGCGAGCGGATGATCGGGGCCGAGCTTGGCGGCGGCGTATGCGCGCAGGGATTTCGACTGCGAACTGATGCTGCACAACTGGGTGAAGCGGTCGCCGTGGTTGATGTTCATCCATTGCGCGACGGGTCCGATGGCGTGCGTCGGGTACAGGTTGCCGTTCTTTTCGGCGACGTGTTGACCGCGCCAGGTGAGGTTGCCGTTCGCGTCGAAGAGGAGGGATTTGCAGTTGTGCTGATAGCCTGCCTCGCCGTGGAGCAATTCGCCGAGTACGCCTTCGCGCACCATGCGCAGGACTGTCAAGGCGTTGCGGAAGTAGCAGACGTTTTCGAGCATCATGCAGGGCATGCCGGTCCGTTGCGAGGTGTGAACGAGTTCCCAACATTCGTCGAGCGTGATGGCGGCGGGGACTTCGACGCCGGCGTATTTGCCCGCGTTCATCGCGGCGACGGCCATTTGAGCGTGCCATTGCCACGGTGTCGCGATCACGACGGCATCGAGGTCGTTGCGCGCGACGAGGTTTTGAAAGTCGTGATCATCATGCGTGTACGCGTCAGGTTTGACGTCCGACTTGCTGGCAATGGCGTCGCGCGCAGCGTTGGCCTTGTCCGCAACAACATCGCAGACGGCGGGAATCGTCACGTAGGGCAATTGAAGCAGCGTATTGATCAGCGCCGTACCGCGATTGCCTGTGCCAATGACGCCGACACGGACGTTCTTGGCCGTTTCCTGCGCGCCCGCGCCGACTGCGTGCGGCGTAATGGCCAACGCCGCGCCAGCGGTCAATCCCGCCTGGACGAATGCGCGCCGCGATATTTCTTCCATGGCATCAGCCCCCGATTTTTCCAAATGACAGGCGGTATAGGATGTAGTCGAATGAATTGCCCGAATAGTTGCATGCGCCGATGACGCGCAACGTCAACTCGATGGCCTCCGCCTTCTCGACGCCATAGGCATCGAGCAGTTTTTGCCGCATTGCCGGATCGGGCTTGCGTTCCGTTTCAGCCCAATGCTGCGCATAGAGCAGCGCCGCCAATTCCTCTTCGGGACATCCATCAAACATCCCGCCCATCAGTCGTTCGACCTCTTCGCGCTGGACGCCTTCGCTCAGCGCCGCTTTCGTGTGGAAGAAGGCGCAGTAGCGGCAATCGTTCACTTGGGTTACGGCGAGCATGAGGCGTTCACGGAATTTCGGCGATAGGCTCTTGCCGCGCATTATCGCAACCACGCGAAGCGGACGCCCGAACAAGTAGGCCCAATCGGACATACATGTCGGCAGGCTCGTGTAGGTGCGTTTTCTAAACGGTTTCATGGCTCGATTCCTCCGTTG
>CAIYET010001005.1 GCA_903925285.1 Candidatus Hydrogenedentota bacterium
AGATTGCGGCCCTCGCCGACAATATCAGGACCAAGTACGAGGCCCACCGCATCCTCACCGCCGGAAGCGTCCATGGCGCGGCCGACAACACGAACTCGGCGACGGTTGCGGCTGTCGGCACCGTAGACACCCTCGACATTGCCTGTGCCAACAACCTCAAGGCGAAGTTCAACGCGCACCTTATCCTCGTATCGTCCCACAAGATTGTGGAACAGACGTTCAAGGTCGTGGGCGCTGACGCGACGACTTCGGCCGGGGCGCTGGTCCTCACCCGCGAAGTTCTGGAAAACTATCAGAACCACATTTCCCGCGCGGCGTATGCCGCCGCCTCGGCTCCGGCCGTCGAAACGATCTAAGGAGGAATAGCATGGCGAGAAAAAAAGCACAGACGGGCGCGCCGTCTGGCACCGAAAAAGACCCGGGGGCTACTCCTCTGGCCCCGGGTGCGCCGCCAGTCGTCACCAAGGAAGAAGCTCCGGCCGGGGAAACCCTGCCGGAAGCTACCATAGCGGTTCCGAAAGTCGAACCCCCGGAACTCCCGGCCAAGGGTCCCAAGCGGCTCAAGATCAGCAACCCGGCATGCGCCGGCCTGAGAATCGGGGGCTCCACGGGAACGATAGTGTTCAATGAAAGCGGCGTGGCCGAAGTCGGCGTGGAAGACCACGCGCACTTCCTGAAGGTGCCCGGCTACGTTTCCGTAGAATAAGGAGAAGCCATGTCGGTTCGTGTCGATGTTTCAAATACCGATATCGTCCTCATGTTTGTTGACCAGAGCGCAGACGATCATTTCGCCGGCTATGAGCTTCAAAGGAAGAAGGACAGCGGGGGATGGCTCGACTGGACCGGCACGGGGTGGGGCGGTACTTCGTATCTGCTTTCATCCAATCGTTTCTCCGATTATTCCCTCGCCTCCGGGTTCTACCTGTACCGAGCAAGAGCGCGGTATGAGGCGGTCCCGGGGGTTGCTTCCTACTCTTCGTGGGATGAATCGCCATGGACCCGCATAGCCGCTTCCTCTACCGATAGGATCGGCTGGACCCTCAGCAACTACACCCCGCCGCCGGGAGAATTCGGATTGATTCTCACCCCGGACGATATGCGTCAAACATATCTCTGGGGTGTTCCTTTCACGTCGTCGGGCGGCGCGCAGTATACGGACCCCCAGATCACCAATGCGATCGACGCAACGGTCGCCGAGTTTGAAAAATACCTGAACTACACCATACGGAAGCGCGTCATAAAGTGCGCGGACGATGTTGTGGACGGTGCGACATACGATGAACTTGAAGACGCCTACTACTACCACCGCATGCACTGGAACGCCGGCGGAAGGATCAACACCAAGCGGCGGCCGATAATTTCCGTGGAACGGTTCGAGCTTTACACAATCACCCAAGGGAAGATCATGGACCTTCTGGGCTGGCTGAAAACTGACCATAAAAAGGGCGTCCTGCACTTCTACCCGAGAATGGACCAGCAAGGAAGCCTGATAAAGACCTACCCGGCCTTTCTCACGCAAGGCTATCTCCGGGCCTTCAGCTACGACCACGCTTACAGGATCGACTACACCGCCGGGCTCGAAGACGCATCGAAGATCGACGCGGATCTCCGCGACGTGATAGGCAAGTCCGTCGCATGCAAGCTCCTGAACATCATCGGGGACGGGCTGATCGCCGGATTCGCGAACATGAGCCTGTCCATGGACGGCCTTTCTGAAAGCTTTGGAACGACCGCTTCAGCCACCAATGCCCTTTACGGGGCGCGAATCAATCAATATCTGAAGGAGATTGAGACTTGGCTGAAATTTAACCGCAATAAATTCGGCCATTTCGTCATGGGGGCGATATGACGGCTGTAGTGGAAAAGGCCTTCGGGGCCAAAGACTATAGCAAGCTCATCCCGGTACAGGAGGTCGATTCACTCGGCCGCCATGTCACCGTCTGGAAGCTCCCCGAAGACGTGAAGCAGAGGCCCCTTATCGCGGGGGACGCGGCCGGGAAAGACAACCCCGTGGGCAAGCGCGGGTATGTCGACGATCTGGACCAAAAGACCCAGAAGCACATGGTCGATCCACTGGTGAAGATCATGAAAGAGGTCAACCCGGACCTTGCCGGCAGGATGACCTACAAATACCAGAACTACCATTTCGATCGCGACACCCGGGAACTGGACATCAAGCATGACTACGAAATGGCATGGTACATGAGAAAGATAAAGGGCGACCCGGAACACAAGGCGGACTGGCAGAAAGAATACAACCAGAAAACCGACAACCTGATAAAGCAGATAAACGGCCGCAAGGCCGCCATGATGAAAGTGAAGCCCGGGCGACAGGTGAAGTATTACGGCAAGCCGGCCATCGTTTCCAGCTTCAGCCGGCGCGGGTTCCCTGTCGTGCGCACGGAAAAGGGCGATCGTACTGCGCTGTGGGAGGAAATAGCCTAATGCCGTTCACCATTGGTCTTGGCCGACACTCCCCGATCCCCCTTGAGGGAGATCCCAAAAAATACGAGGGGCTTATTGTCCGGCATGGCCAATGGGTCCGCTGGGCAAGCGCAAGGAAATGTTCGTGCATCCTTGCCAACAACCGCCCTGACCCCCGCTGTACGAAATGCAAGGGCATAGGCTGGCGCTATTCATTCCAGTCCGACGAAGAAGACATGGCCGTGGAAGCCCAGATTGTCGACTTCAACACCTTGGAGCTTCCCTACGAAATAGACACTTCCCGGGTCCTCCTGATTCAGGACGGCGCTGGGGTCCGGTATACCATCGCGGAAGCCTTCGGGCGCTGGATTCGCATTGTGGGGACCTTCCCGCAAGCGCGCGGCATGTTGTACGTCTCGATGCTGAAGTCCCGAATAATGACCATTACCGGCGCGACGGGAATCTATCTCGGGCATGCCGTGATTCAAGTGGAAGCACCTGAATACCAGAATCCTTGGGCTCGGGTCCCGCTGGATATCCTCTCCGTAGTGCGCGTGGCGAACTCTTCCGGCGTCCTGTTCAACGTCACCGACTTTGCCGTGGACAAGATCATGCTGGACGAAAACCAGATTTATTTTCAGGCAATCATCGAGGGCGGCGCGCCCACGGGGGCTCAAGCCTCGGCCTTGGACGGGGGGACGCCTACCGCACCCCAGACGACGACAATCGAGGGCGGCTGGCCGATGATGGAGCCCGCCGTCGGCGAACGGCTCTCGGTGACGCTCACCTATATGCCGCCGTACCGAATCGCCATATTGAATCAGGCTATCAGCGAAATGGACCAGAAGGCCCTTCAAGAGGTCGGCGGGGACGCCTTGGCGCTTTTCCCCTATGCTTACAAGGTCGCGGAACAGGACACGATTACATCGTGGGCATCGACACAGGTTCGGAAGAAGGTGCTGAAGAAAACTACGGGCGATACCGATATTCTTCCCGATCTTTTCGTCACCCGCGTTCTACGGCTCGAAGACATCAATCGAGAGTATTCCGAAAACGTGGACTTTATTCTCTGGGACAGGAACACGATCAGGTGGATAAACGGTGCTGGGAACATGCCGGCGGCCGGGGCGAATTACTCGATAGAGTATGTGGCCAATGCCACCTATCGCGTCATGATGCAGTTCCCGAATATCCGCTCATCGGAAGACAAGCGGTTCCCCATGCGCGTCGGCGTCAAGCTGGAAAGCGGCATTACGGGGGGCGATCAAATATGATCCTGCTCCAAGCGGAAATTGACGGGGAATTGGTCGATATCATTTCCAAGATACGGGCCTTCCAACAAGACTTCCCCCTTGCCACGCTCTTCCCCACGGCCGCAAGCGCCGTCCGGGCGAGCGCCTATGCCATTCAGGAACAATGGAAAGCCTTCGCCTCGGGCGAGCCCCTTCCCTCTGGCGACAAGGTGAAGAATTCAAGCGGCGCGTATGCGGCGTCAATCAATACTTCTCAGCAATCGCTATGGTCCTACAATATCCTGAGCAAGGCCGCCGTCGCCCGGTGGCTCGAAGAGGGGACCCCTGAAGTCGACTTCAAGCAGACGCACCCTTACGGACCGCGCGGCCGCGTTGCGAAAAAGAAGATCAAGGGCGGCGGGTTCCGGTACGTCCCCTATATAATCATTCCCTTCCGCTGGGCAACCCCAAACGCCGGCGCGCACATGGGGATAAAGAATGTCATCCCCGAACAGATTTATTCCGCCATTCAGTCGGGCATCCGAAAAGGCACCTTCAAGCGGTCCGTGGTCCTGAACGGCAAGACGGCTTCGGACAACTTCTGGGGAGAGGAACAGCAACGGAACACCTACGATTGGGGCGATCGCCTGAAAGGTATGGGCGGGGCCATCAATGGGCTGGTGGCCATGGCGGGACAGCCCAACAAGAAGGGGACCCGGCAATCGACGTATTTCACTTTCCGCGTGATATCGGCCGACTCCCCTGCAAGCGCGTGGATAAAGCCCGCAACCAAGGCTATGAAAATAGCGGAACAAACGGCTAATATGATGGCAGGGAAGGTTTCAAAGGTAGTCGAGGCTGGGTTCTACGCCGACCTGAAGGGGCTTTCAAAATGAAGTTTGTACTGACCAAGATTCCGGTGGTTGAAGACCTCCTTGTCCTCGCCTTGCAGGACTATATCCAAGAACTGCGCTGGGCGGAAATGTTCCCGAACCATACCAATATCAACCTCTCGAACGATCACCCCTTCGAGGAGTTGCTTGGGGGGACCGGCGACATTCCGAACCTCTTTCCTTCGGTCACAGTAGTGTCCGCGAATGATGCTGAATCGTCGGGCATGGCAAAGGGCTGGAAGGAAGAGACGTTGCAGAGCGCGGACATGCAGGGCTTTGACCGTGAAGGCTGGTACGTCACCGAAGGGGCCTTGGCGGACCTTGTGGCCGCGCTAGCCGTCAGCGATGTGTACGGGCTGTCCCATACAACCGTCTGGAAGGACTCCGTTTCATTCGAGATATGGAGCGAGAACGCCCAAGTAAAGAATGACCTGTATAGCCTTCTTGTGGGATTCCTTACCGGCCCGAAGATCATGCAACTGAAGCAGGAGCGGAACATCGTGATACCGTCAAGCTCGATAAATGGGCAACGGTCCGGCTATTACAATTTTGATTTTGGGCGAGTATTATATGGGGGACGGATCACTTTTACGGCGGATTATCAAGTAATTCAGGCCGTATACGACAGTGAAATAGGCACCTTGGCTGAAATCCGGCATACATATCAGGAGGTCCTTAATGGCTAAAGGGAAAATAGAGATTGAAGCGGTAGCGGCCCCCGATCAAGCGGTCGTAGTCCCTCCGCCGGCGGCAGAGCCATTGATAATTATCGAGAAATATCTGGCCACGCGCGAAGATATTCCGTCGGTACTCAGGGGCGTCCTGTGCGTCGTGTATCGGAATCAGGTCAACACCACGGCAAAGTGGGTGGAGATAGTAAACAAGCGGATCTCGAAGTCCGCAGACTAAGGAAGGAGGACCCCCATGGGCGTCAGTAAAACGATTTTTGAAAGTGCAGGACAGCGAAGCGAACACCTCGTTCCCGGTGCCTACACTCGCGTCAACTACGAAAAGCAAGCTGGCGGCGGGGTGGCGGCGAACAACGCCGTCATCATCGGTCCTTCCGCAGGGGGACAGCCGAACACGGTGCTGTACTTCTCGACCCCCACGGAAGCCCGGGCAACCCTCCGAAGCGGCGCGCTTCTCGAAGCGGTCCTGCATGCGTTCGACCCGGGCAACGGATACACCCCGCAAAGGATCGGAGCGATGCGCGCCAACGTCGGCGCACAGGCGACCGCAAGCCTCCTGTATAGCGCCACGACCCAGATTTCCCTCATTGCGTGGGATTGGGGCCTCCATACCAACCAACTCAAGAGGAAGTTCACGGCGGGCACCGTATCGAACACCCACAAGGTCCAGCTTCAGCTTGCCAGTGGCGACATCCAAGTCTACGACAACATCACGCACCCGTCTTTCAGCCTCCAGTACATCGGGGCGGGAAGCGCGGCCGCGATGGCCATTGACGCCACCGGGATCACCGTCACGGTAACAGCCGCCGCCGACGGGCTCGTCGTACCCTTCGCCAGCTTCACGACGATCGAAGACCTTGTGAACTACATCAACGACAATGCTTCCTATCAGGCCGTCAAGCTCGCCGGCAACGGGCTGGAACTCACCGCCAACCTCGACCATTGCACCGGGATCGACGTAAAGTCCAGCGTGACCACCTTCAAGAGCGACCTGAAGGCCATCATCGACACCTTCGCCAGTTCCGGGTATATCTACTCGGCAACTCACCCCAGCAACGAAGCAACCAGAAAAGTTCCGGCCTACGATTCCGTGTGGGTCTACTTCACCGGGGGCACTCTCGGGACGGCCGACTCGACCGCGTACACGAATTCCCTGACGGCGCTGGAACAGCAATCGGTCCAGATAATCGGGACCAGTTCAACCGATGAAGCGATCCACCTTCTCATCAAGGCCCATTGCGCGCTCATGAGTTCCGTTTCCGGCAAGAAGGAACGCATGGCGTGGCTCGGCGGAGCCTACGGAGAAACGGTGGCCGCCACGGTGGCCCGGGCAACCAACCTCGCAAGCGACCTCGTGAATCTGGCCTACCCGGGATTCACCGCCTACGACCCGATAACGCCGAGCCTCGGCATCAAGCAATGCTCGGCCGCCATGTACGCATGCAAGCTTCTGGGAATGGAGACATGCCTGTCCATTAACGAGCCCGTCACCAACAAGAAGGTGAGCGTCCTTTCGTGGGCGAAAGAGTGTACAAAGACCGAACTCGAAACCCTCATCACCGCCGGCGTCACCGCCGGGGGGAAGAGCGATTCGGGCAACCTCATCACGATTCGCGGCGTGACGACATGGCAGGGCGATGAAGTCCAGCGGTGCGAGCGGTCCATGGTCAGGGAAGCAACCTACATGGCGCGCGACTTCCGCGCGGCCCTCGGGGGCGATATCGGCCGCCCGGCCAACCTCGTCGGACCCAGCACGATCAATTCCGTCCTCGGGGCGAAAGCGATCGAGTGGTACAATGCCGGCCTCATCCTGAAAGCCGCCGACAAGCGGTTCGTGTGGGGCGTGACCATCAGGGAAGACGGGGATGCGATATACGTCGAATACCACGTCTATCTCACCGCCCCGCGCAACTTCATCTTCGGGACGAGCAACATGCACGTCTTGGTCCAGCAAGTCGTAGCCATATAAGGCTAAGACCATGAAAATCGGCGGCGGGGAAACTCGCCGCCCTACATAGGAGACTAAAATGCCCGTACCGACTGCAAATACGAAGATTATCGCCGCTGGCGCATGGGTCCGCGTCCGCGTAAGGGAAACCGCCGGAGGTGCCATCGAGACGATTGGGCTCTGCACCGACGCTTCCTACAACGAGTCCTTTTCGCTCCAAGAGGCGAATGTACTCGGATATCTCGGACCTGTTTCGATCGACAGCCAGAACTACCGATGCACGATCCAGATTGGGTCTTTCGTGCCCGAGGTTGAAGGACTTGGCGATTATGGCGACGGTGGAGACACTACCCTCAGTGACATGGCATCCACGCGGTCACAAGTCATGGCCAATGGGAAGGGCAAAACCTTCACATACCTTGAATTTTTCAATCAGGCGAGCAATTCGGTTATTAACGCATTTGCTCACGTCATCGTGGCCGACGCCGGAGCGAGGATCAACCCCAACTCCTACGTCACCGGCAACATGTCCTTTCAGGCGATGGAACGGACGCTCTAGTAATGATGGCGGCGGGGTAACTCGCCGCCGCATTGGGGAGAAGTATGCTTAATCCTACGTCTACAACAAAGATCATCGCTTCAGGCGCGTGGGCGAAGGTACGCATAAAAGACATGTCCTCCGGGGCGATGAAGGTAATAGGGCTCTGTACCGATGCGTCCTATACGGAGTCCTTCGGCCTCGTGGATCATAGCGTAATAAACCATGTCGGTCCGGTATCCATCGACAGCCAGAACTATCAATGCACGATCCAGATTGGGTCTTTCGTCCCAGAAAACCCGTCGTCTGGTGACAAGTATTCCGACGGCGGAGAGGCGACATTCAGCGACATAATGCCCGCCCGGGCCGATGTCATCGACACAGGACAGGGGCGGACGTTCTACTACATGGATTTCTATAATTCGGTGACTGGCTCCGTAATATGTGCGTTTGCCCATGCTGTTGTTGCTGACGGCGGGTGCAAGCTTGGCGCTACTTCTTTCATAACGCACAACATTTCATTGCGAGCCATGGAGCGGACGAAGCCGGCGGCTGAACAGCCCGCGACGACGATCGCCCCGAGGGCTAGTGCGGGTGCATAGAAAAGCTCAAAGGAGGAACTATGAGCTTAAAAGGTTTTTTCATCAGGGACGGCAAGAAGCCGTCTCCGGGCACGAAGCCCCTGCCGGCCGTAGAAGAGCCGAAGCAGGAACCATCCGAGGGTCCCGCATCTGAATCCGTAAGCATCTTCGATTCCATTCTCCACAACAAAGAGATTGTGACGAAGATTGAAACGGCCTACGGGGAGTTCGAGTTCAAGTACCCCGGCGGGGAGGACATGATAGCGGTCGCTCATCGCCGCGCCCTCTACCTTGGCGGGTTCCCTGACTCCGCCTATGACAATGCCCGCCGGATTCAGTTCGAGCAATGGGCAACCCTCGATATTCTCGTAATCAAGAAGCCCGACCGCTTTAAGGACCTCACCACTTGGGCGAACTGCCCTGACCCGGAACTGACGGAGGCCCTTTACAATAAAGGGGCTCAATTTTGTCAGGACGTTAGAAAGCAGATTGACGAAGATCGACCGGGGGGGAGTCAACCGTCAAATTGACCCCGAAACGCTCGAACGCCTGTGGGTGATTGAGCATTTCAAGATACTGCCCACGGACGAGCGATACTTGAAGCTGTCCGAGGGGCAGATTTCCTTGGTGATGAGCTATTGGCTGGATTCCGCGTCCGAAGACGAAATGAAAAGGGCGTTCTGGGAGAACAAGAAGAAGACAGCCCCGGACGATGACCAACTGAAGGGGTTGGGATATAGCCAAAAGCAGATTGACGCAATAAAGGCGGAGATGAATGGGTAATGAAATCGGAATAAACTTCAAAGTAGATGCCCAAACCGATGGACTCAAACGTGCCGCTGGCGACTTCTCTGCGTTTCAGGAAAAGCTTTCTTCCGTGCTGGGGATCACCGATCCGGAAAAGGCTGAACAGTATTGGCAGGAGTTCAATGCGGGGCTCACGAAAGCCGTAGCACTTACGGACCAAATGAGCCTCATTGAACAGCGGAAGGTGAAGGGCTCCGCGCCTCCCCCGGGCGGAGCCGGGGTGCCGGGCCGGGAAATGGTGCCGGCTGGCGGAAGGGAAGTGGCGGAGCGTGGCGACGGCTCCATGATTACAACCCTATCCCGGTCTATCTATGCGTTTATGAAGAGTACGCCGTCGTACATCGCCGGGGCTTCCCGGGATGTTGCGGGGGCGGGTTTGAGCGCCGGGGGCTCGCTTATAGACTCCGCCATGGGAACATTAAGCGGACTTCCTACTGCCGCGCTGGTAGGCGGGGGGATCGCGGCCGGAGTGGTTGCGGTCGGGGCTATCGGAAACGCCCTGTCGAAGCAATATGAGGCGGTAATCCCACAGCTTATGGAAACCACGGCCGCCCTGAAAATGTTCGGGGATACCGCCGAAGAACAATCGGGCCTGTTCAGGTCCAACATGAAGTCGATTACCGATGTTTCCACGAAATACGGTTACACTCTTCAGCAGGGCATGGCCACCGTCACCCAAGCGGCGCGGGGCGGCGCGGGTGCCGGGAAGACCGGCGATGCCTATGGAGCCGATGTAAAGACCGTCGCCGAAAAGGTCATGCAAGCTTCGGTCGCGGTTGGGCTCGCAACGCCGTCTTCTCAGTTTTTGGAGCTTGCCACGCTCGGGTCAAGGTTTGGACAGAACAACGCCCTCGGTGTCTCCCTCGGCAACGCGAACAACACCGTAGGATCTCCACGAGCGCAAGAAACGGCGTCAGCCCTCGCTACGATGTTCGAGGACGTAATGAATCAAGGGGTTTCCGCGAACTTCAAAGAGCTTGGGGCTACCCAGACATGGATGTCGCGGGTGTTTGGGGAAAGAGCGGCCGGAAGCGGTGGGGCGCAAATGTTCGGGGGGCTGTCCAGCGCGGTCCGTGCTTCAACCAGCCTGTCAAACGAAACCGATATCCTGAAGTACCGCGCCGCTATGAATCTGCCCGGCGTGTCCAATCCCATGGGCGGGCTGATGAAGCTCGAAGAGGGCTTTTCTCCTGACCTGTTCAACGAATTTCAGAAAATAATATCGGGCGCTTCGGATTGGGACAAGACTTTCCTGACCTCGAAGGCCTTCGCTGTGAACCTGACAACCGCCTCCCGGATGAACAAGAGTCCGGGGCTCGCAAAGGAATACTATGAAGACTCGATAGCCGGCAAGGGCGACAAGATGAAGGAAACCCACGAGAACGAATTGAAGACCTATCAGGAAAAGGTTCTTCAGGCTCTTCGTGAAGCGGGGACGGGGGCCTTCGACATAAAGACGGAAATCATAAAAGGGACCTCGAACATAGTCGAAGCCATTATTCACCCCGAGAAGACAATCAATGCAACGCCCGTCTTGCCGTCAACCCCCGCCGCAAGCGCGGCCGCGACTACCAGTGTGGAGTCGGGAAAGATATTCGCTTCGCTACTCAAGGGAGGAAGCGGAATAGCGGGGTATGGTGGGGACGTTCTTGATTCTCGGGATTATATCGCCAGCCGGTATGTCGCCAAAGAACTGGACAAGGGCCTTGCCACGCTCTACTACGTTACGAACGCACTCCATGACGACGCTTTCATAGCGAATCAGTCTCCCGATACCATCACGGCATGGGGGATGCTGAACAGTAAGGAGCCCGGGACTGATTGGAGTAGTATGGAGCTTGAATCCCTGAAGGCCGCCATTTCCTCTCTTTATGGCACGGGGAAACAGCCGACCCCCGCTAAACCTCTGTCCGGCACTACCACGCCGCCCCAGAGCCCCCCAGCGAGTCCTCCCGTGGACATTTCGAGCGTATTCGGAGTGTTTGAGCCAGCCAAGAGGGCGACAATCGTAGGCGCGGATTCAAGTTCGGGCGGGAATCTGGCAAAAGAACTTGATGGCCTTATAGCGAAGACCCGAGATAAGTTTTCCAAGTTGTCTCCGACGGAACGAGAAGAGGCCTTGAGTGTGGCTATGAGCGACAAAGCCCCGGGGGCCAACACCGAAGAGCAAAGGGAAATGATCCGAATACTCAAGCTTATTGCCGCTTATACCAAGGATATGGGAACATTCGATGTAGTGCTGGGTGAAGGATTCAGGCCTAAGAAATAAGGAGCGGATAGGTGGATTACGAGCATCGAATACCGAAATTCAAGGTGTCCATTGTAAGGCCGAAATACTCTTCGGCTGTCTACTTGGAAGATGCTATAGCCGCCTTCGAGGGGAACGATGAAAACAAGGCCTTGCTCGCGTACAACTATGAAATGAGCCTGTCGTCCTTTGAAAGCCCCTTCAGCCTTCTATTCGCCCCTGTATTGCTGAACAAGTCCGGCGATACCGTCATGGACCTTATCAGGCCAATGGATGTCGTGAAAATCGAGGAGCATGGGGAACTCAAGTACGTCGGGATCGTGGAGTCGACAAGGTATTCCGCAAGGATGACGGACGCCGGACCGGACAGGACAATCGCGGTGCAGGGGTACGGGATCGGAGGGGTCCTAGACCGCTTTGCGATGCTCTTGGATCAAGTAGTGCTGTCGGACGCCACAACCTCGATAGAAGCCATAAAAATAAAAACTCAAGCCCTGTTGCAGGACCTTTCCGCGAAGTACGGCGAGAACACCACCATGAGTACGGTCCTGAACAACATCAAGAAATCCTTCAAGGAAACCATGGAAAAGGTAGGTGGATACACCCCGGGTACGGGTGTGTTCAACCTCATGGAACAGTATTTGAGCATTACCGAACAGACGGCGACGAAGACGAAGTACCCGATGGCCTTGTCGATATTCTCCTATGGGGGGATCACGCTTGGGCAAGCCTTCCACGAAGTAGTGGTCCCGCCGTTCTACGAGATATTCTCGCGCTGGGAGAAGGAATCAGGGAAGTGGATACTGAATATCCGCCCGACCCCCTATTCCCCGAAGTCGTGGATGGCGCTTCGGAAAACGGTAATAAACCCCCTCCATGTTACCGCGTTTGACTGCGGGTTTTCTTCAACCGACGTGAAGACCTTCTTCTTCGCCTTCCTTTCCGGCGGGGTGAATTCCTACGAACAGTCGCGCGCCATGTATCAGGCCACGGCCATAAAGAAGGACAAGGAAAAGTGGGCGCTATACGGATATCGGCCCCTTGAGGCCTCTTTCCGTTATGTGTGGCTTGATAAGCTCGAAACCAATGGAAGGAAAATAAGCCTGATGTCCAAGCGGGACGGAGATCCCAATGCGAGCCCGGCCGAAACAATCAGCGACGAAAAGCTGATGGACGAGTATGCTTCGATGCTCCAAAAGTGGTTTGGGCGCGCCGACGAGCTTCTATCCGGAAGTCTCGACATGATGACGATGAAGGACGGCCCGAGGATAGGCGAGATAGTAAGTTTTAACGATACCGAATTCTATGTTGAATCGCTTTCGGGGACATGGAGTTATGGCGAGAAGATGGTAACGGTGTTGAAGCTAACTCGCGGAGGGAAGTACAACCCCAGCTTTATTACCGGGACGGGCGTTAATGGAGAAGACGCCGAAACGCAAGGGAATTGGTGGTTCAAGAGGGGCGAAAAGCTGGGGAACCGGCTTGAATTGCAGAAGGTGACATTGTGAGAAGAATACGAATACTGACCCCTCCGGAAGAGGTTCGTCAGTCCTCGATGAGCCCTCGCCTGTTTTCCCCGATTATCTCGGGGGCCTTCGGGTATGTGAAAGAACATTTCATAGGGCAAGCGGCCGTGTCCGTGCAGTTAATGACCGGCATCATGCTCCACTCTGTCGCGGTGCCTTCCCGCGAATGGGTTTGCGATGTAGATAGCAGTACGAGTACGGGCGGGCTCGATATTCCTCCTATCGGCTCGCTTGTATTCGTACTGTTTCCTTATGGTATCTCGAACACGGCCGGGGCGATGATCCTTGGATCGTTCTTCGACTACCGAAATGATAAGCATAAAAAGTTCCTGAACGCCGGCGACGAGGGGAAGGTAATCAAGGTCTTCCCCGGGAATCTGAAGACGACCTACGATCGTGACGAACAAGTCTTCACGGTAGAGGACGTGGATGATGCGAAGCTATTGATCCAGTTGGACAAGAAGAACAAGAAGCTTCTCGTAACGGACTGGAACGACAACAAGATCACGCTGGACTCAAGCGGGGTGAAGTTGGAAGGGAAGAGCAACACCGTGAAGCTTGAAACGGGCAAGGTGACGATCAACGGTAATTTAGAGGTCCTACAATGAAGCTGATAGCTGTCAACGGCTTCACCTGTGCCATATCGAATCCGCTGGTTCAGGCAACCGTGGCGCTCACGGGGACCCCCTCGGCGAAGTGCAAGGCCGGCGGCGCGGGGATGTGCAAGCATGGCTTCTCGCTTTCCGTTTCGGCCATTACCGCTCCATCATCCGGGGCGACAATTCCGGACCCCGGCCCCTATTCGGCGAGCATCAGTTCGTCGGCGTCCAAGGTGAAGGCTGACGGGTCCTTGGTCCTGCTTGAGGGGGACAAGACGGCGACAATTACGGCAACCCCCCAAATACCCGGTAGCCCTCCGGTCCCCTTCCCTGTATCATTCGATATATCAATATCTGTGGCTGGCCAGACAAAGGCGAAGGCGAATTGATATGGCAGGAAACTATTCGTACTATCAAAAACTCTGGCAGAAGTCGTTATTGCTTGAAATCATCGACACTGAAAGCCATGAACTGAAGCAGAGCTTCGCCTTCTCCCTTCCCCCTGAAAGCATCCGTATTCAGGTCCCCCAGCGGGTCGCGACAACGAAGACATTCGGAGGGCTTTTCGTCGACGACTACGGCGTCGATTCGGCCCATATAAGCATTGCCGGAAGCACGGGGAACACCATGCTGAAGGAAGTGTACTTGAACGGGCAGACGGTGAACATGACGGGGAAAAACGAAGCCTATTTCATCCTCGAAGAAATCATGCACTACAAGAAAGGGAAGCAGTACGAAAAGTTTGAACTCAGGTTGTATGACCTTTCGTCTGTCCCCAACAACGCATCGCTGTTTGGACAAGCCGACTTGGCGTCTCTCAACATCGACGGGTGGATAGTTGTCTTGAAAGACGGGCAAATAGAACGATCAAAAGACAAGCCGCTATTTTTCAATTATTCGCTTGAATTCATCGGCGTAGAACCGCTCGGGACAAAGAAGTATTCGATAGTAATGACGGCGATAGATAAGTCGATACCGTTCCAGAAAATGACGGTTTCCTTGGAAACAACCAAGACCAAGCTCGCGACGATGAAAAAGAAGCTGTCGGGCTATGAAACCGTGATTGCCGCGATTACAAACGCGGAACAGGCGACCAACGATCTTGAAGCCAAGATGCGGTCCTATTACAGGGTTGTTCAAGGATGGGTCGATACGGCCATGGGAGCGGTGAATAGCATCTACGAGATAGCCAGCTTCCCCTATGACCTCCTGAACGACCTAGTACAGGCGGCGAACGGTCTTCGGGATTCAATTTTTGATGATGCCGTAGCGATCATGGAGGGGTTCGATGACCTTAGCACGAAGTATCTCAAAGATATCCCTGAACTATGGAATTCGCTTTTCGACGTTGAAGAACAGGTTGCCAACGTCAAAGCCGTTGCCGAATCAATAGGACTCCTTCCTGCCGCCATGATTGTCCCTGCTGGCTCTTCGGGCGCTATGAGGGCTTTGGGCCTGAATTCGCCGGAAACAGAATTGGATGTCGGGGTCCTCCTGACATACGGTTCCTACACCATAACGGCAACCTCCGAAACAAGGCTCGATTCCTTGTCCATGAGCGCCTATGGGACCCCGGATTATGCGGACACGCTCGCTACCTTCAACGGCATCGTCGGGGATTCAGCGACAACCCCGGGCATGCAGATAAAGATACCCTACCTGTCCTACTCTCAAGCCCAGCAATTCACCGAAGTCTATTCCCATACCGATAGCGTTCTCGGGACAGACATAGCCCTCACCGATGGGGACGACCTTTCCTTGGGAGAGTTCAACGACTATCAAGAAGTCTCGGGACTTGATAACATTTCCCAAGCGATCAACTTGCGGCTCGCTGAAAAGAACGGGGCTCGGCTTCGCCTTGAATTCTATGGGATCAACATGGCGGAAGGGGGATACGATTCTTTCTCCTTGGCGATAATGCTGACAAGCATACGCGAGACGTTGCTGAAGGACCCAAGGATAACCGGCGTAAACGATTTTTCGGCAAGGGTGAACGGGGACTCCTTGATGCTTAATTTTGCCGTCGAACTAGAGGCTGGCGGCAATGCGAACTTCACAATTATTGTGTAAAGGAGATGTGCCGTGGCCAGCTTTAACCTGAAACAGTACCGCGATATCTACAATTCCATAAAGTTGTGGATCATCGCTCACCAGTCAAGAATATCGGACTTCAACGAAGGCTCCGTGATAGCCTCCCAGATTGAAGCCTTCGCCCGCGAACTGGCGATGACGTATTCACAGGCCCGGGCCGGATTTTCCGATGTCCTGACCAAAATGCCATATACCATCTTCGGGATATCTCGACACGCCGCCCAATACGCTATCGGGACCGTGACCTTCGAGAGGGTCCTGACCACCGAAGTGGTAACAATCAGCATCGGGACTCAGGTGGCAACTTCCGGCGGGATCATCTACGAAACCACGGAACTGAAGTCGATGGCCGCCGGCGTCGATCATGTCGACGTTGCTGTGCGGGCCTTGGAAGCTGGAAGCAACGGGAATGTCCCTGCCGGAACAATCACCGTGCCCGTATCAAGCGTCGACGGTGTGGACACCATCACCAACTACGGCTCTGTGGGCGGCGGCGTGAATGAAGAAACCGACGCCGAATATCTCGCGCGGTTCAGGGCCTACCTTCTGGGCCTTGCCAAGAGCAATACTTGGGGGCTGGTATCTGGCGCTCTCCTGAACCCCGCCCTTCGGTCGGCGTCCATCATCGAACACTTCCCCCCGCGCTCTGGGCTCTACAACCTGACGCTTTACCTTGACGACGGAGCCGGGACGGTTTCGGCGACGACGATCGCGGCCGTCAAGAATGTCGTGGACGGGGACGGCACGGCGGAAAACCCGGGGTATCGGGCCGCCGGGATCAACGTCGACTATCTTGCGCCCTCGATCGTGACGGTCGATGTTACCGCTGAAGTGTACTTTTCCTACGATGTCTCTTCCGACGAAGCAAAGTCCCTTATTGACGCGGCCGTACTCGAATTCCTGAACGCGCACATTATCGGGGAGGACGTAATCCGCGCGCAGTTGCAGAAGGTAATCCTGAACTTCCCATGGGTGCTTGACCTCGATGTGTCGGACCCTACCGGGAATACGGCGATAGGCTCGGGACAGATTGCCCGGGCGGGCACGATCGCCATAACCTATACTCAGGTAGCGGGGATCTAGCATGACGACTACAGAGAGGTTTCTAAGAAACCAGCCGGCCCTCAATAGGGCTGGAACCCAAGAACTCACGAGGGCAATATGGGGCGGTGTCGCGGTTGAGTATGACGCCCTTCAGGCTGAAATCGACAAAATAACCTCTCTTGCCGTCAACGTGAACAACCTCTCTGGCGATGAACTGGACGAAGTGATCCTTCGATATGTGGGCATAGATCGAAGGCAGAACGAATCCGATGCGATTCGGCTCAGTCTTCTCCACGCGCTGTATCTCCGAGAAAATATTCCCTCGTGGGCTACGGTCCATTCGATCCGCAAGGTGTTCCGGGCATGGTTTCCCGATTCCCTTATTTTCATCAAGGAAAACGAGATTGAATCCGCCGATGAATTGATTGTTGATGGCGGGTTTGAATCGGAAACAGTGGGGGTCAAGACCAGCCCGTTTGGTGAGTGGACTCCGGCGGGGACTGAAGTAGCCATAGAGGATACCGATACCTTTGAAGGGTCCCGGGTGCTTCATGGGAGCGGGACAGGGACCGTCTCCTGCACGAAAGCCGTGGAAGCCGGGACCTATATGCTTTCCGCCGCCTTCAAGGGCTACTGCCAGATACAGGTACAGCGGGACTCGGACAGCAAGTATTGGAACTTTGAAACAATGGCATGGACGGCCGACGAAGTTGAATCAGGCAACCAGAGCATAGACGCCTATTCCATCCTTGAGCTTCCCTTGATTGTCGACGGTTCGTATAACGTTACCATAACGCTCGGGCTCGGGTACGATGATTTCGTGGACGGGGGAAGCCCTGCGGCCACCAGGCCAGCCGTGCTTGACGGCGGAGATCCAACATCCACCTACACCGTATTCGCTGACGGCGGCGCGCCCTACATGGAGAATTTCTGGTTCGACCTCGTATCCTTCGGGCTAAAGCCGGGGAATCCATACATTCATGTCATGGTTTCAACATTCTCGGCGGGCGGCTCCTTCCTGAACAACTGGCCGGCCGGGGCTGATCCATTAAGCGGGGGAGAAGACTACGCGAATTCGACCTTCCTCGGCTTGGACTTCATCGGCGGCGAGGGTACGGGCACCCCGACAGAGTATTACGCAACCATCTTGAGTTATATAAAACCCGCCGGCGTGAAGTCAGCGTTCTCTTTCGTAGGGAGGGTCTAAATGATTGATCTGGTAATTTCCAAATACCACGACACTGAAATATCGAAGGTCGACGACTTCAACCTCACCGCCGAAACTCCCGTAAGTATTCTGGCGGCGCTCGTGGACGGGGCGTTCACTGACGTAATCCATTCATTCGTATTCTCGGGGATGTCGGTATCGCAACTGGCTTCCCCCTCCATGAACGCGCAACTGAATCCCGGGGTTGCCTTCAGCCGATCGGAAGACAAGATACTGCACGTCGGGGCGGCGCTTTCCGTCGCTGTCACGGCCGCCCATCCTTCCCAAGACCGGATCGACACCGTGGAAATGCGATATGCAACGCTGGACTTCAGTTCAGAAACAAGGGCGTTCAAGTCGCCGACCACGGGGGCGATAAGCTATTCAGTGGTCAACACGAAGACGAAAATATTCATCGAGCTTCGCTGTCTCGCGGGGACCCCGGGGGCGGGTGTTGCTCCTGCGGTTGAAACGGGCTGGGTGAAGCTCGCCGAAGTATTGGTCCCTGCTGGGACAACACAGATAATTGATGCTTCGATTCGGAACATCACCGCACAGGAAGACGGGTCCGAAAATACGGCATGGACCGCCGACAAGACCGCATCGTTCATGCTGGGCTCGATCGAGTCCATAAAGAACACCCTCATCGCGCATATCACGAACACCATCACGGCATCGAACTCTGTCCATGGAATCAGGCAGGGAACCGGGAACGGGCTCGACGCCGACCTGTTGGACGGCCAGCACGGGGCCTTCTATCGGGACGCCAGCAACCTCGACGCCGGCGAAATCCCCCTTGCCCGGATTCCGACCACGCTGTCCGGAAAGATCGCCGACATGGTGGACGGCTACCATGCCGGCAACGAGAGCGGAAAGGTCCCTGTCTCGAACGGGCTCCTGAATATCGACCTGAACGCCGACAGGCTGGACGGTGAACATGGCTCCTTCTACCGTGACGCCGGGAACCTGAATACAGGCCTGATTCCCCTCGATCGAATTCCGTCGACCCTCACCGGCAAGATCGTGGACATGGTGGACGGCTACCACGCGGGCAATGAGAGCGGGAAAATACCCGTATCGAATACGGTCGTGAACGTCAACCTGAACGCGGACCTTTTGGATGGCCAGCACGGGGCATATTATCGAGACGCGGGCAACATGAACGCCGGCGAGCTTCCCCTTGCAAGAATCCCGGCAACCCTCACGGGCAAGGATGCAGACACCCTTGACGGCCAGCACGGGGCATATTACCGGGACGCCGGGAATATGAACGCAGGGACCCTCCCCTTGGACAGAATCCCCACGGAACTCACCGGGAAGAACTCCCCAACGGCGACGTTGGCGACAACCGCATTGAGGATAAGAATCGGCCGCCCGAGCCCGCTTGTGCCCGGCGATATCTGGATGGAGTGAGGTTGTTATGGATGTAGCAGTATGTGATCCCGACGGCATTGCAAGGGTCATCCCCGCTTTCCCATATCCAACCGATCCCGCGATAGGGTGGACTCCCCCTCCTGAAACCTATTGGACGTATGATGCGCTAATGGGGAAAAGCGACGGTGGCGATGACGGTGATAGTGGTGGCGATGGTAGTGGTAGTGGTCTGGCATATCACGATCTAATTTGTATGGAAGACGCTTCAAACCCTGCTAATTGGAGAACCGACGCCCATCCCTTGTTTTCATATAAAGGGGGTGTGGTGTATCGGAACTTAAATGCCGGGATTAGGTCGGGGGTTTTTCATCCATACGACGATTCGCATACTGAGTTACATTATTATACTTCTTTCCCGCTGGATGTAATCGTGCCCTGCGACAGAGCTTCATATTGGGTATCAACTCCTCCAATCGAAAAAAGCAATATACATTTTGATGCGAATTTTACGGTTCTTATTTTTAATATAATAACTGTTGATGTTTATATAGATTGGACGACGAACGATGGAATAGCTGGACAAATACACTATCAAGATAGTGTTGGGTGGCCGGGGGCAATAAATTATGACCATGTTTTCAATCGCGTACAAGCTAGAAACAATGCGGTGCGGGTGAGGGTTATGGTTTCGGGAAGATATGGTGATTCTTATTTTAGACTTACTAATTTCACTGGGGGGCCTGATGCGTGAAATAATAAAAACAAAATACTCCGACGAAGAGATATCGAAGGCCGCCGATTTTGGGCATACGGCGGACTCCCCCGTGGAGATCCTTCAGGCGCTTTTCGATGCCGCATTTTACGACGTTGTGGGCTCCTTCGTTTTGTCGGGTCTTGCGGTTTCCCAGCTTTCAACCCCTTCGATGAATGTCCAGATAGGTCCCGGGCTGGCGTTCGATCGTGCTTCCGCGAAATTCCTTCATCTTGCGGCCGCATTGAGTACGGCCGTCGCGGCCGCCGATGCTTCCTTTGCTCGATACGACACGGTGGAAATGCAGTACCTTGAAACCGATTTCGACGCAGAATCGAGGGCCTTCAAGGACCCGTCAAGCGGCACCGTTTCATACTCAAGCGTCAACACGAAAACGAAAGTGGGAGTACAGATAAAATGCCTTACCGGGACGCCCGGGGCCGGCGTAGCGCCAGCGGTAGAGTCCGGCTGGGTGAAGCTCGGGGAGGTCCTTGTAGGGGCTGGGGCAACCGCTATTTTCGACGCCGATGTCTTGGGGATCACCGCCATACAGGACGGCGAAGCCAATGCTTCATGGACGGCCGAAGACCAAGTAACCTTCAGCCTTGAATCGGTTTCGACGATCAAGAAAAGGTATCTCGCGCACATGGTCGAACTGATAACCGAGGCCGCTTCGGTCCACGGGATACGACAGGGCGTTGGCGGAGGATTCAACGCGGACATGCTCGACGGGCACCATGGGGACTACTACAGGGACGCGGCCGCCTTCGATGGCCGGGCGTCGGCAGACTTCGCCACCGCCGCGCAGGGGGCAAAGGCCGACGCCGCCCTGCCGGCAAGCAGTTATACCGCGAACGACATCATGGAAAAGATAGCGCAAACGGTCGGGGGGTGGAGCAACCGTATTCTTGCCGGCGCTGAAACCTATGTCATCCCCACGGGAATTTACATGATGATTACGAACAATGTCGCCGTGAAGCTCGAACTTCTGAATTCAAGCTCGATTTGGGATAGGTCGGCGGAGGCTGTTTCTGGTATGATTATTTCCGACGGGGTGAATTTCAGGTTCATCAACACCGGATTGGAAAACTATGTTGTCAGCTACCGGAAGCTGGCCTAAAGGAGGATGGCCATGACCACGATGTATTTAATCATAGCCGCCGCGCTCTTGGCCCGGGCGGGGCTATATGCGTATTTCTGGGTGACATACCACCTCCGCAAGCAGGATTGGGTAATGAGCATCATGTTTGTATTGTTCGCACTCAGCTTCGCCCTTTACGGGCTGGAACGCGAATGGGCAAAGGCTGTTCTGGTCGAAAGGGTGCTGGATATTGCGATTTGTTTTTTCGTGGTATATACCTTTATTGATTCAGCGATGGCCGAAATCAGGCGCATAAAATCAAACAAGGTCGAAAAGTAACCTGCGGGGGTTTATGATGGATGCTTGGCTATTGGTGCCGCTGGCCCAAAAGATAGGTGACGTTCTTCTTGCATGCTGTTTCATCGTCTTCGTCCTTTTCTCTTTATGGGCTTTCATCCGGCTTACCAATCCCAAGAAGCTGTCTTTCGGGAAGGGTTCGGCCGACTTTTCAAAGTCCGATGATGAAGAGAGCGAGCCCGAGCCGGAAGGAGAACAAGAAGAACCCCCGTCCCTGAAACAGCACCGATACTTCAAGTTGCTCGAAGCCGCCAAGAGTCCCGCGTTTTTCATTCCGCTAACCGGGGAATTCTCGCCGAAGGACTCTGTGAACATTGCTTTCCTTCAATGCAAGTTCCGGGTGTTTCAGGAAGGAATAGGGGAGTTCGTTGAATACCTAGAGCGGACCGATGGGGACGGGGTTGGAAGCTTCCCCTCGAAGATCAATTACCTTGTAGAAAAGTGCGAAGTAATGTCCCACAAGCTCGTGATAGAGCTTCCCGACGGGACAACGATAGTCGGCGTTCCTTCCTGCTACCTGAACAAGTTCAATATCTGGAACTCTCCCCATGAAAAGCTCTGTATGGACGGGGTAAGCAATGTCTTGGCCGATCGGCTCTATCCGGACTGGTGGACGAGGACGGCGGCCGCGCTGGAATACCTTTACATGGCCTTCGAGCTTACCCGGGAAGACGCCCTGCATACGCTGTCGCATCTGAACGGATGCCTAGAAGCTGAAGTTCGGGAGAAGATAGCGTTCGCGCAGGGGGCCGGGAAATGATCGTCGACGTTTCGGCCGGAAAGCAGAACTATTCCCAGAGGAACAACCAGATAAGTCCCATGGGCGCGTGTGCGACAACCTCCATAGCCATGGCCATAGACTACGCGGGGATACCCTTTCCTGCTTCTAAGTGGCCCCAGCCCGAAGACGGCATAATAGACTTCATCCGGACCAATCCCGAGGTCCAGCTATACTATCAAAAAAACTATCCCGGGCTGTTCGGGGCGAAGACTCCCGCGAACGAGATTCATGCCGTCAACGTCTTCGGGGTGAACCTCTATTTCCAGAAAAAGATCATCGACTTCTCGATGAAGATCACTGTTCCCGAGATCCTGTTCCGGACCGTGGCGAACCGCGCCGTACCCGTCTCGGGGATATGGGCGGGCCTCCATCACGTCGTCTGCGTCGTGGGCTTCGAGACGGGGCAAGAGAATGTCTATTTTTGCGCCGATCCCGATGATATCATCCTTGGACAGGTGGACACGGTGCTGATAGATGATCCTTACGGCGACTATCGGACGGGTTACAAGGTCCAGACAGGGAACAACATTCGGGTCCCCTACAAAGACTTCGTGGCCAACGTCAATTCACCGGGAAGCCTTTTTGAAAAATGGGCGTACATGCTTACGCTCGGGAGGTAGAAGATGGCGGACACGAAAGACGCGGTTGCGGCTCCGGCCAAGACGACCGACGCCAAGAATCTGAGCAAGTGGGGACAGGTGGTCGCGGCGCTCTGGATCGCGCTTATCTGTATCTGGAAGTTCTACAAGATGGACCCGTCGGCCATCGAGGTACAGGACGTTCTCATGTCGGGGCTGGCGATCGGTGGCTGTTTCTCGCCGACCTTCGTTTCCATCTGGCTGGACAAGATCGTGGATATCACAAAGTCACGATATGCCCCGGACGCGGGCGGTGGGCCGGCCCCTGCGGTGCGTGAAGAAAAATGACTACATACATCATCCTCGCGCTGATCGCGGTGATTGCAAGCTTGGCCATGGTGGTATCCCTCCTGTCCTCAAGGAACAAAACCATGCGGGAAGAACGAAATCGGGCCATAGGCGAACGCGACGGGCTGAAGAGGTCCGTGGATGCCCTGAACCAGCGTATAAACGACCTGAAGGCCATAGGGGCCTACCAGAAACAAGAAGAAGGCAAGATAGATGAAGCGAAAACCGATGAAGACGTTCATAATGTTGTTGACGGTATTCTTGCTGGCAACAATGCTCGGGTGCCAGACAGTCCCAAGTAATCCGGCGGCCTATGTCCTGCCGGCGAAGCCCGAGCGGAAGCCACAGGCGAGCCCCCAGACGGTTGCGGACTCTGCGCGCATCATTTTATACTATGAACTTCTGGTACAAGATTGGGAGTCGTGGGCAAGCACGGTGGAAAACATCATTCCCGTCGCTCCCACTATTCCCACTGTTCCGAAGTGACGGGGATCAACCCCGCCCAAAACCTTTAAGGAGGTATGGCATGACGGAGAGAAAGAAGAAGGGGCTGGCTTTCATGGTGACGGGGGTAGTGACCGCCGCCGTCGGCGTAATCCTGTATTTCGTCCCGGCCACCCCGGTATGGGTCCCGACCGTGCTGTCCCTGATAACCGCCGTATGCGGCGTTCTCGGGATCGCCTTCGTCGCCCCGGACCCCACCGTTCCCTGATCCACTGTCATCTAAAAAAGTGCGGGCCGGAGAAATCCGGCCCTTTTTTGTCTCAGAATGTAGCTATAAAATAGATATTATATGTTGACATTATATAGATTGGGCGCATAATGGAGGGGTGTTCAGCCCAAATGCAGGAGGTAATATGCCCGAGTTGATCGGAGAAAGGAAGGTGTATGGGGGGTCAAGCTCCCTGTTTATCACCATTCCGGCCTCCTACGCCAAGAGCGTAGGGGTTAAGGCGGGGACGGTGCTGGATGTCTTCCGCGAAGGGGACTCCCTTATCGTGAAGCCCAAAAAGGAGGAGGAAGTACGGCAAAGCGTGTAGGACCGCAAGGGCGATCGGTGTCGATGTACCTGAGCATAGATGCAATCGACGTACTTGAAAAAGTTGCAACTGCTTTCAATATAAGCCGTTCCGATGTTCTTGACGGTTTGATTATCGCGAACAAGGAACAGCTATTAGAAGCAGTAGAACAGAAGTCTAATAGTCTATTAGAAAGAATCTAATAGAAAAGGAAGTCCTATGGTTGAAGAAATGATCCTTGAAAACAGCCCGGCCTGTGAGATAATCAGGCGGTCGGAGCCGAAGACCGAAGACGAGTTCCGCGAAGCGCGGACCGTCGGCCTCGGGGGCTCGGACGCGGGCGCAATCCTCGGGCTCTCGACGTACAAGTCGCCGTTCATGGTGGCTTGTGAGAAAATGAAGCTGGTCCGCCGGTCGGAAGACACCGACGCAACCCGGCGCGGCAAGAAGCGGGAGCCGTGGCTTCGCGGGCTCCTTGCCGACTGGTTTTTCGCGGAAACCGGGAAGCAGGTCAAGGTATACAGCGCCCCTGGGCAGTACCGCTCGAAGCGGAATCCAATCATCATTGCCCAGATGGACGGCTTCGTGGACATCGAGGGCCTTGGCCTCGGGGTCCTCGAAATCAAGACCGCCATCGACTTCATGATGCCGTATTGGGAGAACGACCAGATTCCCGATTCCTACTACGCGCAGGGACAGCACTACGCCCTCGGCACCGACCTCCCCTATACCCTCTTCTTCGCCGAAGTCGGCGACACCTTCCTATACCGGATATCTCCGCGAAACCAAGAATTCATCGACAAGATGGAAGCGCAGGAAGTCCAGTTCTGGAACACCTATATCGTCCCAAAGATTCTCCCCGACCCGGCGGGCATCGAGAAGGAAGAGCCCTACCTTCTGCAACTGTACGGCAAGTCCGACAGCGAACAGTTCATCGCACTCCCCGACTTGGCCGAAAAGGCCGCCCGGTACATCGCCCTCGGCGAAGCCATAAAGCCCCTCGAAGCCGAAAAGGACGCCATCAACGCCCTCTTCAAGGGAAGGATCGGGAACGCGAAGGGCGCGGCCGCCGGGGCCTACAGGGCGACGTGGAGCCGGTTCAAGAAGGAAAGCCTCGACACCGCGAAGCTGAAGGTCGAAGAGCCGAAGATATGGCAGAAGTACCGCAAGGAGTCCGACACGGGGCGGCTGACGATAACCCTGCCGGTGGCCAAATGAAGTTACTCATAGAGCCCAGCGACCTTTTCGCTGTTTTCCTGATAATGGGAACAGCTACCGCAATAGGGGTTCTTTTGGGTGTTGTCGCCGGCCTATCGTTGTGGAAACTGTCCGCATGGATCAAAAAGGTTTTCAGGAGGAAACGATGAAGCTAATCACTCTTTCAATCAAGAACGTCCGAAGCATCCGCGCGGCGGAATTCAACTTCGAGGACAAGACCCTCGTGGAGATCCGGGGGAAGAACGGGGCGGGGAAGTCGACCGTCATCGACTCCATCCTGTTCCTGCTCAAGGGCTCCCGGGACATTCCCGCCGGCGTCGTCACGAACGGCGAAGAGCGGGGCGTCATCGTTGGCATCGTCGGGGAGTACACCATCCGCCGGGTGATAAGCGCCGACGGGGCTTCGACGCTCGCCATAGAGGGTCCGACCGGCAAGGTGCCCAGCCCGCAAGCCTTCCTCGACCAGCTTGCCGGGAAGTTTCTGGACCCCGAATACTTCAAGTTCCTCCCGAGCGATCAGAAGCGGGCGCTCCTGCTCCGCTATGCGGGCATCGACTTCACCGCCATCGACAGCGACATCATGGTCGCGGAACAGAACCGGCTTGTGCTGGGCCGGCTCCTGAAGACGCTGGGCACCGTCGGGCCGGAACCTGAAAAGGTAGCGTCCGTATCGGTGGCCGAACTCCTGAAGCAGAGGAACGAAATCGAAACCTTCAACCGGGAACAGGCCGCCCAGAAGGAAGCGAACACCTCCCGCGTGGAGACGGTCAAGAACAGGATCATTGAACGGCTTCGGGCGGGCTCGTTCGCTACCTTCGTGGAGCTTGCTTCCGTCCTCGAATCCACCATAAACCAGTACAACGAGTCCGTGAAGGCGATCAAGGATTGGGTGGATGTCCTCCCCGCGAAGCCCCTCGACGAAATCGACGCGGCGCTTTCGGGCACCGAGGAAAACAACAGGCAGGCCGACGCCCACAAGGAATGGGTCACCCGGCGCGACAACATCGCGGCGAAGCAAGCCGAATACGATGCGGCCGACAAGGCCGTGGCCGACCTCCGTGAGAAGAAGCACAATACGGTTGCCGGCGCGAAAATGCCGATCAAGGATCTCGAAATCACGGACACGGGCCTTGCGTTCCGGGGAGTTTCCGACCAGAATTGGTCCGACAGCGAGGCCTTGAAGATCGCCCTAAACATCGCCATCGCGTATTCGGGCGACCTGAAGGCCATCTACATCAAGCGTGGGGAAGCCCTCGACAGCGCGAGCCTCGAAAAGATTCGCGCCTATGCCGAGAAGAAGGACTTCCAGATCATCGTCGAGATTGTGGACGATTCCTATGCCAAGCAGGGCGACGGGGTTATCTACATCGAAGACGGCGCAGTCCGGTAAAGAGTATGCCCTGGTGGACCCGGGGCAAAGGAAGAAACATGAAAGCAGATGGAAGCGATCAGGCAGGAAAGGGGACGGCGGCCGAAACCGGGAAAGAACTGGTAAAGGCCCCGCTGAACCTCTACAAGATGCTCGAAAACCCGAACGTGCAGAAGCGGTTCGAGAAGACCCTTGGGGACAAGTACCCGGCCTTCCTGTCGTCGGTCTTGAGCGTGGTCAAGAAAAACCCGCTCCTCGAACGGTGCGATCCGGCCGGGGTGCTGGGGGCCGCCGCAACGGCCGCCGAACTCGACCTCGCGATAGAGCCCAGCCTTGGGCTTTCCGCGATCATTCCCTACCAAGACAGCCAGACAAGGGTGTACCACGCGCAGTTCCAGATAATGACGAAGGGGATAACCCAACTCGCCCTCCGGTCCGCGCAGTACGAAACGATCTACGTCGGCCCGGTCTATTCCGATGAGTTCATGGGAATAGACATCGTGACCGGCGAGCCCATCATCGAGCCCGTATCGGACGGCCTCCGCTCGAAGGACCTCGAAGGCCGCGCCGAAGAAGAAGACGGCGTGTGCGGCTGGATCGGATACTTCAAGCTCCTGTCCGGCTTCGTCCACAAGGAGTATTGGTCGGTCAAGAAGATTCTCGCCCACGGCCGCCGGTACTCCAAGAGCTTCAAGAAGGGCGGCGGGCTTTGGGCAACGAACCGCCCGGCCATGTTCAAGAAGACCGTCATGAAGAACATGCTGTCGCACAGCGGGGCCATGTCAACGCAACTTCTCAGCGCGATCCGCGCCGATCAGAGCGAAATCAAGGTGGCCAACTACGATAGCGAGACGGGCGATGTCGACAAGACCTTCACCTATGTGGACAACCCGGACTCGGGAACGAGAAGCGAGGGTTCGGATATGGAGGACGGCCCGGCCATGGAGGGACAGGAGGACTCCCGCCCGCTCCCCGACGAAGCCGTGACGACCGCGAAGGAAGCCGCCAAGCCGGAAGAAAAGCCCGCCAAGGCCTCCGCGAAGGGTTCGGCATCAAAGACTGCGGCCGAGCCCTCGTTGGAGCAGGGGCGGCCCGGGGCGGTGCCCGGACAGACCGTTCGAGCGGTCCCGGCATCCGCGTCCCAGCCGGCGGCGAACCCCGCCGATGACCTCGATATATTTTAACCGATGAAGGTAACAGGAACAGCCGCCGCCCGGTATCACCCTGACCGCCGGGCGGTGATTCTCTTCCTCAACGAAGAGGACAACCTTTTGGCCGAAAAGCTGTTTGTCCATAAACAGCGTAAGGACGAAAAGGAAGGCGGGGACTCCTATATCACCTACGAGCTTGAGGTAGCGGCCCGAGAGCGCACCTACAAGCAGATAAACACCGTCTGGGCGCTTATCACGATCATCTTTATCTCAATGAACGGCCGGAAGCCGCACAAGGATGAAGCCTACGAGCTTTACCTTGACGTTCTGGCGCTCTATGCCAACAAGGTCCCCAACCGCTTCACGGGCGAGCTTCGCCCTGTCCACCTGTCAGAATCCGATATAGAGGACGCGGCAAGCCTGATAAGCCATTGCATGAACGTAATCGTCGAATACTGTGATCTTGCTCTTGACCTTCAGGCGGATGTGCGTAAGCTGTTCAATACATGGCAGGGATGGCGTGGTGAAATGGCGGTGGACCCGCTCGATTACGATGCTGACGGAAACCCACTCACTTATGCGGAATGGCGCAAGAACCACCTTGTATCCGACGCCTCGGGCGCGGGCGGGTATCTTGAACGTTCCCATATCGTTTCCGGGGGGGCCGACAAGGCCGACTACGAAGAGCCGTGGAACTGGCTGATGCTCACCGCCTTGGAGCATCGAGACTGGCACAATATCGGGTGGCAAGCGTGGAGCGACAAGTATCCCCACCTGAAATCAAGAATACTTCGAGCAAGACAACTGGCAGGAGCATAAGGAGGTTCTATGTTCACAAAGGAAATGACGGGGGCGCAAGTATTGAAGATGGCAAGGGACGCCCGGGCGAAGGCCGGCCCCGGGGTGAACGAGTCCATAGCCGGGACACCGCGCGTCCCCTTCAAGATGGGGAAGACCCAAGTGCGGCGCGACGGGGAGATAGCGAAGGAACTGATCTACTTCGCCGATGTCGTCCACGATCCCGAGCGGCTTCTAGGGGTGTTCTATACCTACAGGAACCGCCTCTCCGACCAGCGGTATTGGGAATTTCTCAAGCTGGCGTGGATCATGGCCGGAACCATGGAAACCCTGCCCATATTCCGCGAACTCTTCGCTTCCAAGCGCCCCTTCAAGAACTGGATCATGTCGCCGGAAGAAGAGGCCAAGCTGAAGGCCCTGCCGGACGAGTTCCTTGTCTGGCGCGCGCCCCGGAAGGGCGGGGACGCTGGGATATCATGGTCCGTCCGGCTGATCTTCGTCGCCGCCTATGCGGAAGCGAACGGCCGGGAAGTGATCGAGAAGTCCGTCAAGAAGTCTGAAGTGGTCGCATACTTCGACCGCGCCGGCGAGGAAGAAATAATCCTTCTATGAAGGTATTCCGAGTCGTAGCCAAGATCCCATTACTCGTCACCTTCCGCGATGACACGCCGACGGACAAGTCCGCCGAATATGTCGTCAGGAACATGGCCCTGCGGTCCATCCTTAAGGAAGGGATATCAAAGATAGGGTGGTTCTCCGTGGAGGGTGATGATTCGGGGATCGTTATTGAGTCCATAGAACCAAGACTGGTCGAACCAAAGAAGTATTAGAACTCGGAGGAATTATGTCTTCAGACGTGAAGTGGATCAAGCTTGCCGTGGATATGTTCGAGGATGAAAAGATAGACTTTATCAGTTCCCTGCCCGACGCCGACAGTATCCTTGTGGTATGGGTAAGGATATTAACCATGGCCGGCAAGTGCAACGCCGGCGGATTCATCATGCTCACTGAAAACATTCCCTATACCGATGACATGCTCGCCCATAAGTTCCATAAGCCGATCAACCTAGTGCGCCTCGCCCTGCAAACGTTTGTGCGGCTGGGGATGATCGTGGAGGATGACGGAAAGATCGGGTTGGTGAATTGGGAGAAGCACCAGAACGCCGACGGACTTGAAAAGATACGCGAACAAACCAGAATCCGGGGGTCTAATTTCCGCGAAAGACAAAGAGTAAAGGCTGTATTGTCGGCCCCGCCAGCGCCTACTCCCGCTCCCGCCCTACCGGCTCCCGATCCAAGTAGTAACGTTACGCAAACGGTTGAAAATAACGTTAGTATAACGCAACCCTCTATATCTAGTTCTATATCTCCTTCTTCCTCTTCTCCTCCTCAAGAGAAAGTGAAGAAGACAAGAGAAGAAAGACATATATGCGGATCGCAAAAAAACGTTTTACTGAGCGATAGTCAACGCTCAAGGCTTGAAGAAGAGTTTGGGGTAGAGTTCATCGCTGGGCTGATAGAGTTCTATTCTTCCTACAAGGCTGAAAAGGACTACAAGTCGAAGGATGACAACCTGTCAATTCGCCGATGGGTTGTGGATGCGTATAGGCGACGGTCGATCGAGGGGGGAGGGAAGCTGAGAATCCATTCCCAGAATACATGCCTTGATATGCAGGAGGGGTGATATGGCGCTGGTAAGGTGCGAGAAGCATGGGATCGAATATGATAATGAGCGGAAACTTGCTGACGGTTTTGTGTTGGGGCACAATCGTTGCCCTGAATGTGATAAGGAGTGGGAAGAAACGCTAGAAAAAGACAGGTCCGAAGAGCAGGAAAGGATTGAAGCGGATAGGCGAAAGTGGTTTCTTGAGAATTCAAACATCGAACCCGAATACCAGTCCGCGTCCTTCGAGAACTTTATCGCCGAATCGGAAGACCTCAAGAAGGCCGTGGAAACCGTCAAGAAGCTTCTCTCCGGCGAGATCCAGAAGATCGTAATGATCGGGGCGAACGGAACCGGGAAGACGCACTTGGCATGCGCGGCCCTGAATCAGCTTCAGAAGGGCAAGATTATGTCGATGTATGAGATATCGGCAACCATTCGCGGGACCTATACGAACAACTCCACTGTCACGGAACTTCAGGTCGTGGACGGGCTCGCCCGGACGCAACTCTTGGTGATCGACGAAATGGGGCGGACGAAGGGCTCGGATTCGGAAATGAACTGGCTGTCCTATATCATCGACAAGCGGCATGTCCGGACCCTGCCGACGATCTTCATAAGCAACAAGCATACCCGGAAAATGTGCCCAAAGCATGGGTGCCCGGACTGCCTTGAGAACTTCATCGGGGAAGACATCATGAGCCGGATCAACGAGGGCGGAAGGATCGTGAAGATGGGCGGGGAAGACTTCCGGAAGAAAAAATCCCGGTAGGCATGGCTTTACCGGGTGGAAGTCTCGTGCTACACTTTGTTCCGAAGCAGTAATATAGGCCTTTCAGGGGAATATATGAAAATCAAGTTCAAGAAATTATACGAAGATTCAAAAATGCCGATCTTTGCGAACAGCGACAAGCAGAACGCGGGCATGGACCTGTTCGCATATATATCCCTTAACCCATCGAGCAATTCCGTTCTTACGTTGGAACCCGGGCAATCTGTTAGAATCGGAACTGGCGTAGCGTGGGAGCCCGGGGTGGCGGAGTATACAAGAAAGATCGGCGATGACTGTATTGAGCGGATAACAATGGGTGGCTGGAAGCCCGCGCTCATCATAAAGGGCCGCTCTGGTCTTGCTTATGCAAACGGCATCGAGGTGTCAAACGCTGGCGTTATTGATGCCGGGTATAGGGGAGAGATAAACGTGCTGTTACGGAATAATAGCACCCGGTCTTATCTTGTTTTTCATGGAGAAAGGATCGCGCAGGGGGTTGTCGTCCTCTTGCCCGATATCGAGATAGAAGAAGCCGCAGAGCTTTCTTCGACGGCGCGGGGCGATGGTGGCTTTGGGTCTACTGGCCGATAACCGTGGACCACGCCCTTGAACCGAGCGACAAGGACAATCCGGCCCCGGATTGGTTGACGGTAAGCATACGGTCGTCGTCATTGGCGGTATGGGAGGTTGGAGAGGATTATGATAAGTGCAAGCCCGACGACCTCCGCAAGGAATTCGACCTTCCGTGGTCTACGATCTGGGCTTGCATGCAACTCGCGGGGATCGTCAAGGCTCGATTCTATGATTTTTCGGAAGTCGAAGCGGCCGTGTCCAAGTACGGACCGCCCCCGGGTTCCGTCTTCTTCCATGACTTCATTGCCATCGCCGGGATCAGCGAAGAGTCCCTTAACATCGGGGTCCGCGAAGGGGCAATATCTCCATGCTATCGTATCGGGAAGGACACCTACTACTACGAAGAAGACTCCGATCGGCTGGTTGTCTGGCTCTACAGGCGCAGGGAACAAAGGATTCAGGCCCGGCGGGAGATTCGGATTGCCGCGTCGAAAAAAAGAAAGGAAAAACGCGCGGCGCGCTCTTCAACTCGGGGGAAAGTGTATGTATAATCGAGAGATATATGGCGAGTGAAGAAAACCCTGTCGTAAAGGCCGCGCTCGATCTGCTTCCGCTCTACGGGGTGGAGGTTTGGCGCAACCAGTCCCATCCGGTGCCCGGACGGCGGTTCACCGGCCGCAAGGGTGTCTCGGATGTTCTGGGGTTCACCCGGTCCGCGAAGTTCGTCGCCGTGGAACTGAAGAAGCCCGGCGGGAAGCTGTCCGAAGAGCAAGTAGAATTCCTGAAGCTGGTGAAGGCCGCCGGCGGGGTGGCCATCGCGGCGTACTCCATCGACGACTTCCAGAAGCAACTCGAATCATACCGCCTCGGGGGGATGCTGTGCTGAACAAGGACGGCGCGGGGATTTGTCGCTATCTCAGCATGCAAGCCGATACGGCCCTTATCTATGTCTCCTATGGGTTCCCTGTACGCGAGGCCATCGCCCTGACGATACAGGAAGCCCTTGTAGACCAAGCCAAGCTCTGCGACCTCGCGGTAAAGGACGCCCTGTCCGGAAACCCCGAAGCCCTGCGCGCATACCTTGAGAAAGCATCCGACCGGGTGCTGTTCTTAATGCCAGCCACGGGGGTAGACTTGGAGATACCGATGCCGCCTCAAGAACTTGTAAACAGGGTCCGGGCGGCCAAGCCGGGCACATGGCCCCAAGGAGTGAATCATGGTTGAAGTTCTGGACTATCTGGGCAAGCTGATGAAGGTTCGCGGCGACAAGGGCTCGGGGCTAGGGATCATATCCCATGGCCACCGCAAGGTTCACGACGGGAAGGTATGGGTCCACCCCTACAACTTCTCAGGGCTCGGGGCGGCCGCTTCGGTCGATGTCATCGTCACCCCCGCGTCGGCGGACAAGAAGATTCACGTCGAGGTCTTGAGGTCCGCAAGCAACGCCGGCGCGATCTATCTCTACAAGAACCCAACGGCCTCGGGCGGAACCGGCGTCGGGGGTAGCAACCTTGACCTATCCAATGCGGCCGCAAGCCCGGCCACGGTGGTCCATACCTCCACGATCGCGGCAGACGGTACGCTCATCGACGGCGTGTCCTTCTCCTCCGGGCAGGGCAACTCCGGCGGCGGGGCGGGCGATGTTCCGATCGAATTCCTTCTCACGGGGACGAACAAGCTCTTGATCCGCTTCACCGCCGTAAACACGGGGACCTCGGGCTTCATCAAGATCGTCGTCACGGAAGAGGACTTCTGATCCATGGGCATGCTCACCTACTGCCCGCATTGCAAGGGGCAGATAGAATTTGTCCCTGATATCCACGGCAGGACCGTCGTGGTGGATGTCGATGTCAGGGACGCCGTTATTGACTACCCTTCGGGGTTCGTGAAGGTGATTAAGGCGCGGCTGATTCACAAGTGTGAACATACAGGAGAGCTAGGGCATGTCGTCACCGGATAAGGAACGGGATATCACGAACGTGCAGGACTACATCGAACACCTCTCGGGCATCCGATTCAACGGAACCCTGCTTGTCGTGTTCGATCAGGGCTCCCCGAAATACGTCTCGCGCAAGGAAGAACTGTCACCCGAGCTTTTGGACCGCTTCCTTCATCGCCCCTTGATTGTCCGGACAAAGAAACCCGGGGAGATTCCCGCAGTAGAGCCCGTTGAAAGCATCGAGAAAACAGACGAAAAAACAACCCCGGCGGACCCGGGCAAGTTTTGAAGGATTCCAAAGTTATGGCGAAAAAGGCCGTTGAAAAGCGGAAACCCCGAAAGAAGCCTGTAACTGTAGGCAAGAAGCCTGTTAGTGTTGACAATAACCCCGCTACGGCCGGAAAAATGTCTGCAAAAACAAAGAGAAGGACTGTTAAAACAAAGCCGGCAACGAAAGAAGTTGCTGTTATTCAGGACAAGAAGACCCACAAGCTCACCCCGGCGGCCATTCAAACCATTATCGACCTTACCGTAGGCGGGTACTCGATCGAAGCCATCATTGACTACATCAAGGAAAACTTCGGCATAACGGTCGCGGAAGGAGTTGTGTTCTATCATCGCCGAAAGAACTCTGGGAAGCTCCTGATTGAAGTAGAGGAAGAGATAGCGGCCGCCCGGGCTATGTGTCCCGATTCCATGTTCCTGTCTGGCAGGATGCGGACCATCGACGCCCTGACGAAGAAGGAAATGAAGCGCCGGCGGCCGTCCCTCATGGGCATGGCCTCAATACTAGGAGCCGCGAATCAAGCCGTCCATCAGGCCGAAATGCTCAGGCTCCGGTACAAGGAATTCGACAAGCGATACCCGAAGGGGAAGGCCGACGACTTCGAGAGGATATCGAGGGAATTGGAGCGCCGCTCTCACTTCGCGAAGAACGTTACCGACAACATCGCCGAAATGGAGCGGATCGCCGGCGGCGACTTCGCGACCGAACCGGAAGCCAGCGGCGTGATACGGGCTGAAGTGGTGCAGGAGCCCGAGCCCAAGCAACTGCCGGCCCCCCAAGAGGAACCCGATGAAAACACCCTCACAAGGTAGGATCACAGGAATGGGCTCGCATGAAAGCCATACTATGCTTACCGACGAATGGCTGACCCCTCCTGAGATAATCAAGGCCCTCGGGCCGTTCGACCTCGATCCATGCTCCCCGATCACTCGCCCGTGGGATACCGCGCTGAAGCACTATTCAATCTTGGATATGGGACTACTTCAACCTTGGGAAGGTCGCGTATGGATGAATCCGCCCTACGGGCAAGAAACCGGGCGTTGGATGGAGCGCCTAGCCGCTCACAGCAACGGCATCGCCCTTATCTTTGCACGTACCGAAACCGAAATGTTCCGCAGATTCGTATGGGAAAAAGCCGATGCAGTTTTCTTTTTCTATGGCCGCCTGTCTTTTTACCGCGTGGACGGAACTCAAGGGAAAACAAATTCCGGGGCACCTTCCTGTCTTGTCGCGTATGGCGAAGACAACATAAAGGCTATTGAAGCCTCGGGGCTCAAGGGCTACCTTGTGCGGCTCCAAAGGGCTCCCCATGAATAACGATCAAGTATTCGAGTACACTCCGAAAGTCGGCGCGGATCGAGTCCTATGGGCGATGCAACTCCTCTCCTACCATGACGACACCCAATTCAACCCCGACTGGTGGCAAGGGCACTACCTGAAGTCCGACAGCCGGTTCCTCATCACGAACAAGAGCCGCCGTATCGGGTGGAGCTACATCACGGCCGTGCGCGGGCTCATAACCGCGCTGGACCCGGCGCTGTCGGGGTACACCAAGCAGTTCGTTTCCTATTCCCTCGAAGACGCCGTGGAGAAGATCCGCATCGCGACAGAGTTCTACGACTCCATCGTGGAAGTGAAGCGGCCGAAAAAGATCGTATCGAGGACGCGGACCCATATCGAGTTCCTTGACCGGAACAGCCGGTCAATATCGCGTCTTATTTCCCTCCCCTGCAAACAGCCCCGAGGCAAGGGCGGGGATATCAGCCTTGACGAGTTCGCTTTCCATCAAAAGGACGACGAGATATACACGGCCGCCCTGCCGATCATTTCGCGCGGGGGCAACCTTGAGATTGGATCGACGCCGTTCGGCAACAAGGGCAAGTTCTACGAGATAGTCACCGACAAGGCCCGCTATGGGAAGTACAAACGTTACGACATTCCATGGTTCATGGCCCCGGCCCTCTGCCGGGACTACAAGGCCGCCATAGCTGATAAGAACCTGACGACGGAGCAACGGGTAGAGAAGTACGGCACCGAAATCATTCAGGACATCATCCGGTCCATGCCGATCGAGGACTTCCAGCAGGAATACGAGTGTTCCTACCGGGACGAACTGGCCGCGTTCATCACGCTGGACATGATCCACGCATGTACGCCGATCGGGGATGACGAGTTCCTACCCTACAAGACGCTCGATGACTTCATTGTCGCCTACAACCCGGCGATACACGGGTCCCTGTACGCGGGCTTCGACGTGGGCCGGACCAACGACAAGAGCGAATTGACCATCCTAGGGAACTATCCCGACGACCATACCCGGGCGGTATGGTGCTGTGTGTCCATGAAGGGCGCGAAGTTCGCGGATCAAGAAGCCCTGCTGGCGCGCGCGCTGTCTCAGCTTCCCATTCACCGCATGGCCATCGACGCAACGGGCATAGGCATGGACCTCGCCGAACGGATGACGACGAAGTTTAATAAGAAGGTGGAGGCTTGCACCTTTACCACCGAATTCAAGGAAGCCATAGCCGACGCGCTGTGGTTGATCTTCGACGCCGTGGGGATCATCCTGCCGGCGGACCGGGAGCTTCAGGAACAGATTCACTCCATCAAGAAGACCGTCACCATCGGGAAGCACTCCCGCTTCGACTGCGACAAGAATCAGAAACACCATGCGGACCGATTCTGGTCGCTGGCGCTCTCGAACTACGCCGTTGAATCCGCGCCGGCCCAGACGCGGGGACAGTTCTACGCTCAATGGGAGAAGAGGAAGCTGGAAGGCACGGTGAAGATATCGAACCCGAACACGGTCCTGAACAGGATCGCGGCGGCCTACCGCAATAGGATATAAAAATGTTGATATGGCCTATTGACGGATTTTCCGATCGGGCTTACTATTCGAGTAGGAAGGGGAGGAACCCCGACCGATGGAGAACCAAATGAAGTTCAAGTACGAATCCCAACCTTGCGGCCGGTGCGGCGGGACAGGGCACTACTCTTTCAATCAAGTCTCGGGCACAACCTGTTTCAAGTGCAACGGTTCGGGCAAGCAGTTAACGCGCGCTGGGGGCGCGGCGAGCAAGAAAGTGACCGCCATGCTGGACGAACTCTGGAACACTACCGTTGCGACCATCCTGCCCGGCGACATGGTGTGGTTTAATGTTTCGCAACAATTCCTTGGAACCCGCATGCGCTGGGCCAAGGTTGCCCGGGTGGAACCGAGCGGGGCCGTCGTCTCCTATGTCGAGAACGGCGTAGAGGTCAAGGTCGACTATCTCAACATCATCGTCACCTACAAGGGCAAGGAATCAGGCGCGGGTTACGGTCCTAGCATGACCATCCGCCGCTGGAAGGAAGTTCCCGCAGAAACCCTGAACAAGATTCGCAAGATGAAAGGCGTCATCGTGGAGGCGGAATGAACCACATACGGATTGTCTGGAAGCATAAGAACTTCGTATTGCACGGCCGAAAATATACCGGACCCATTGTAAAGAATGAAACCATGTGCGGCGCTCCCGTGACTGATCGCGACGTAAGCGTGAAGAGCGCCCGATCGAGCCGCGAGAAGGGCAACCTCCAAGAATGGATGGACTGCCCTGAGTGTGCAAAGCTTCTTGAATCCTACAAGTATTCAAGCAATATCGTCCTGCCCTCAAGCGGGATTCCCCTACAGGAGGAATGAACATGCCCAAGGTAATCGTGGTCGAGGAAACATGGAACGCCTACGGCAAGGGTTCCGCCCGGATCGCGGAAATCGAGCAGGACAAGGCTGTCGCCTACGAGCGGGCGGACAACCTCGATATCTACCGGACCATCTGCCCGAGCATGGTCAAGGCCCGCGAAGCCTTGCGCGTTGCTCAAGCGGCAATAGAGGAAGTGTGACATGATCCAGTACGAAACGATCCCATGCCGGAAGTGCAACGGCGTCGGGTACATCGAACAGCGCAAGTTCAAGGACGGATGGGTGCAATGCGGGCGGTGCAAGGGCTCAGGGAAGCTCTCGACGGCGGCCGCTCGCCGCGCGCATGTGGAAGTTGAAAAGCTTCTCGATCTGGCATGGTCCATCACTATCCACGAAGTGAAGCCCGGCAACCGAATCTGGACCGCATGGCAGGGGGAATCGCCGGCATGGTGGAAGGTCCTCGATTCGTATTCCATCCCGGTCGGGAAGCTCTGGAAGCTGGTGTGCAAAGAGGACACCCGGCCCGACAAGATACTAACCCTGACATACCACGAAAACCGCGCCATACGGCGATGGTGCAAGATTCCCGAAGACATAATGGCGAAGATCGCGGCAACGCCCGGGGTATTGGTCGTCGACGACGATCCAAAGAAGGGAAAGGGAAATGCGTGAGTCTGACGGGTCGCTCCCGGCTTTCCCGGCCCCGCCCTGTAGCGCCGTAGCCAAAGGCCCTGTAGGTTGTGACTGCGATTGCGAGCATTGCCCCGTTAAACCAGAGTGCAGTTCGTTTGTGCTGAATGGTGTCAGATTCACGTTCACCGTGAACCCCGGCGGGCCTAGCGGATGGGGCGAAGTGCTGTTGTAGGGCTCTCAATAAAAAAAGCAAGATAGGTATTGACGGGTCCAAGATCATACCTTACGATGGGGTAAGGAAGGGAAGGAATCCCAACCGGGGAGAGAACATGGAATACACGGTCAAGAACGTCAAGACTTTCAAGGGCACCGACGGCCCGGGCTTCAGCGCCACCCTCTACCGCGACGAAATCAAGATCGCTTCGGTCCTCGATGAGGGCGACGGCGGCGATATGTCCTTCATGTGGGACAGGCCGGCGGAAGCGGGGCTCTTCAAAGAATACTGCGAAACCCAGCCCCCGATGCCCATGGAGGGGCACGACCCGCTTCCCATGACCACGGATATCATGGTCGGCCGGCTGGTGGACAACTACACGGCCTTGGCCGAACAGCGCCGATGGTGCAAGGGCAAGATCGTCTTCAGGCTCAAGGGCGACAAGGAAGGCCAGTGGAGAACGCTCAAGGGCGTCTACAGCAAGCCCGTGGACAACATCCTGAAGGACAAGTTCGGGGACACCCTTGAGGAGATCCTAAACAAGAGGTTCGTATGAAAGAGCGATTTCGAGACTTCTTCAACTCGCACGACGAAGACAACGTGCGGGTCGGTCGGGACTGGATGCGGTATCGGGAATTCATGAATCTCGGGAAGATCGACCCGTCCTCGGCGATGCCGTGCGTTAATGGGAAGACTTGCCCGCACCGGGGCGACAAGTACCCGTGTCGGGACTGCGAGCGGGACGTATTCAAAGCGATCGAAGGGGGAAACCATGGCTAGGAAGCTTCTCTTCACGAAGAGGATCAAGGCCATCATGGGCGAGGGCATTGACGCCCGGCTCGTGGAAGCGGTCCTTCTCAAGGAACACGAGGCCCCCGAGGGCCTTTCGCCCATAGCGTTCGTGCATGAGGTCCGCGAAGCCGCCGACATGGTGCGGGGACACCCGGTCATCGCAAAGGCCTACGCCGAGCTTTACGACTTGGAGAAGCCATGATCGTTACCGTCGTCATCAACACTTGCCGCGACTGCCGGTATCTGGGAAGCTCGGGCGGATTCACCCCGGGCGGCCCGTTGCCGGTATGTGAACACGTCTATGCCTACAAGTACATCGGGCTCTACGGCAAAGAAGAGGGCCGCGATATCCTTTCCGGCAATCACTGGATTCACCGGGTCCCCTTCGCTGACTGGAACAAGCCCAAACTGCCCGAGTGGTGCCCGCTCGCCCATGGCTCGAAATACTAAGGGGGATGGTGTGTCGAAAGAACTGCGGATTGAAGTCAAGATAAAGAACTCGATCCTCTATAACCTGATTATGGGGGCCTACCCTACCGTAAATGATTTTTGTAAACAAAATAGTTTCAAGAGTAACGAGGTCTATGCTCTCATCAACCTGAGACAGGGGCCATGGAAGGCGAATGGAAAATGGAGGCCGCTGGCAACAGAGATTGCCGGGGTGTTTTCTATGTCTGAAGAAGAAGTTTTCCCTGCCAAGATATATTCGATCGAAAAAGTAAGTGGGGTCGCAGAAGTTTCTTATGATTCTTTTGCGGGAATGGCTATAAACAAAAACGATAATCCGGAAAGATTCGCTATCGAATCGACCATGCACGATGCCATTAACGATGTTCTATCAGGTTTCGATGAAAGACAACAGATAGTAATTAAAAGGCGCTTTTGGGAAAACAAAACTCTTTTAGAGTGCGCGGAAGAATTGGGAGTCGGCAAAGAGCGTGTTCGGCAGATTGAAGCAAGGGTATTGCATGATATTCGCAGGAGCAAGAAAGGACAGGCCTTGGGTGTCTTTCTGGACATGCAAGAATGATCGACCCCTATTCCTTTGGCGAAGACGCCCGGTGCTATGGCAAGGGATGTCCCCGGGTGGCTGAGTGCGCGCGGTACGACAGGAAGAAAAGCCCGAAACATTTCCTGTGGACGGCATGGAATAAAGACCGGAAGGACTGCAAGGCTTTCAAAAACAAAATAGCCCCTTTACATATTCCGAAAACAAGTCGATAATAAAGGCATGAAGAGGCGATGGACTCGCTTCTAGGAGACAACCGATGCCAACTTGGGAAACGATAAAGAATTCAATTCACGAATTCCCTGACAATCACCCGATCATTTTCACGATCCTTTGTGCCCCGCCGCTCGCCGTCTTCATGTACTTCTTCTACATCCTCATGTGGGCGGCCTTCGCATGACGGCCCCGGAATCAATCTCCGCCGCGCTGGCGACGGTAGGGATCTCGTTCGAGTCCGAAGGGGTGACATGCCGGGAAGAGGGCGAGGCCAACCAGTATTCCATACTTTCCGAAAAGAAGTGGATCGCCTTGATCCTGCAAAACGGCGAATTCGGCGTGACGAGGCAACGGGCGAATATGGCCTTGTTCATGGCCGCGCCGGCTCTCCGCGACGAAGTGATAGCCTTGCGCGCGGAAGTAGTTCGGTTGAAGGCTTTTTTGAAGACGGTCGGATGGGAAATGCCGGCATAGGTTGTAAATTCAGTCCGGTAAGGCGTGGCCCGGCCCGGAATGGTGGGGTGTGGTTTGATACGGAAAGGCAGGGCCCGGTATGGTGAGGTGTGGCTGGAATGGCGTCGCTAGGTTGGGTTCGGATGGGCATGGCGCGGTACGACTCGGTCTGGTTGGGTTCGGCTGGTTTGGTGAGGTAGGGTACGGCATAGAAAGGCGTGGTTCGGTCCGGATCGGAATGGCTGGAATGGTATGGTTAGGTGCGGATCGGTAGGGATCGGCTCGGTTTGGTAAGGCTGGAATGGGATAGCGAGGTACGGTTAGGTACGGCCCGGTGCGGTATGGCGGGGTCAGGTTTAATAAAAGGAGTAGGGCGATGGAAAATGTATTTGAACTGTCGGTAGGCACAAGGACAAGGCGCGGGACATTCCAGCCCGCTTTCAGGAAGGTGGTAAGGACGAACCTTGACCGCTACAAGCTGGCCGACCTAATGATCAAGCAGTACGGCCCGATGGAAGTCGTCGTCGCGGAAGTGTCGCTTGTCGAGGAAGTCACCGCGCCGATTCCCGATCCCCTGTTGCCGACGCCGCCGAAGGAGCCCGAGCAGAAAAGGATATACTCGATGCACTTTTCCCGGAAATTGACCACAGAGGAGCAGAACGCAAGGTTCCGGCTGGTCGAAGCTTGCAATAAAGCAAACAACGAGTACAAATTCTTCGAGTACAAGATCCGCGACAGGTTCGCGGCTGAATATGCTTTTGTGAGCTATATCGAAAACTTCAAGACAGGAGAATGGTCGGCAGAGGGCGACTATAAGTTCAACAACCCTATCGACATTTTCAAAGAAGGAGACACCAAATGAAGGGCGATGCAATGCTGGGCGGAACACAGGCTTCGGTCGTCAAGGTCATGCAGGACTTGAACTGGTGGATCATCGCGGATGTCTACAGGAACGAGCCCACGCTGGGAAGCCTGAAGACCGCCGCGTCGGCCATGGCGCGCCTCGCGGCCCGGGGCTACCTTGAGAGCCGCGTCGACGCCGGGCACCACCCCCTCCGGTCCCAATACCGGCTGACGGAAGCGGGGATCGACGCCGGCATACGGCTGGGCGTTATCTCTTGACGGCTCACTGAATCGGGTTTATTCTTTGCTCTGAAGAAGGCAGAACCTTTTTCAAAGGAGTTACCATGAAATGCTTGGTTGTAGGCGGACTCAAGAACGGCGCGATGATTCGGGTCGATACCCAAAAGCGCGCGATCGAAATGGACGGGACCGTGTGCGCGATCGTGGATCACGCTTTCGACGAATGGTTCGTCTACTACGAAATGGACGGGGATGCCGGCGAAGATCATGGGGTTGAATCCTTCTCCACGAAAGATGAGGCCGTGGAATTCATCAACTTTCACATGCGGGGATACCATACCGAAATCGACGACTACAGGCTTATCCACGGGGAAGAACTGGTACTCAAGCCCGTCTCGATCGTCACCGGCGTAATGGTGGACGAATGAGGTATGGCCCCGGGGACATGGTGGAGGGTCCGCTCGAACCCCCAGAAGAGAAACCAGACAACACGGAAAGGGACGCCCGCCGCGTGGAGGCGTACCTTGACCGCTTGAAGGACGAAGGCGATAGCGCATAGGCGCAAAGGAGTTGACGATGGGAGACGTAGTGAAGATGAAGAAAAGCGGCGGGCCGGCGGTGCCCCTGTCCATCGTCCTGATGACGATGCTGTTCGACAACACGGAGGTCGGGAAGGCCCTGAACGTCGCCGAGTACAATCGGTGCCGCGATGCGGTCGATGCGGTGCTGGACGAGTGCGCCCGCCGGACGAAGAACGACATCGTGGCGTGGATGAAGAACTCGCCCGAACTGACGAACATCATACAGGATGACTTCCGCGAGAAGACCCAGAAGGCCGCCCTGCGGGCGATAGCGTGGATTCTCGGGCTGAAGCGCCGGGAACTGTGGGCGTGGAAGGGCAAGAAGGGCCGGGCCAAGCTGTCGCCGATGCTCATGGCGATCATCATGGAAGGAACCGAACTGCCACCAGCCGCCCCTGTGGCCAAGGCCGCCGAAGCCGTCCCGGGCGACGATGAGGTCATAACCATGGACGCCGCCCCGGTGGAAGGCGAGATCCTTCCCTCTCTGGCGGAAGAGAAGAGCCCCGAAGAGCCGACGGAAGGCTCCATGCCGGCCCTCAAGACCGTCATGGTAGAGGAGAAGCAGTAATGGCAGGAGAAGTGCTGAAACTCATGTACCGGATTCCCCGGTGGTACTCCGACGTTGGAATAGCGGAATCCGAACTACAGTGTGCAAAGGACGACCTCAAGAAAGCCAGCCAGCTTTCCAAGCCCGAGTGCGCCAAAGGACCGACGGCATGAACCGGGGACAGGTCGAGCATGCGGAACGCCGCGCGCTGTCCCTGTTCGACGACTGGAACGATGTTACCGGCGTCTTCCTTCCCGGGATCAGCTACTACAACGAAGTGACCGGGTGCATTGAAGACGCCGTGCATGTCGGCATCCAAATGGCGCTGTACGGCAAGGTGAACATCAAGGACGGGAACGTGGTTCGCGGCGATTCAAGCTACGAGCCCGAGGCCCACGAGGTCCACGATGAGATTCCGCACCTGAAGGCGGTGCAAAGCTACCTGAAGAAGCTGGAAAGCGTCCTCGGGGATTCCATCGCGAAGAAAAACGATGTTGCCGCAAATGCAACCATCGCGGCGGCCTACAACATCGTCTGCGATGCTTTGGAAGAGATAGCCGCGCTGGGGGTGAGCGATGCTTAATGTCTCGAAAGGGGATATGTACCCGTGGATCACGCACACTTGGAACACCATCAAGGGCGAGTGCCCCCACGGGTGTTCCTATTGCTACATGCACCGATTCGGCAAACAGCGGCCGGTTCGGTTCGACCAGAAGGAAATGAAGACCATTCTCGGGCACGGCAATTTCATCTTCGTGGGGTCCTCGTGCGACATGTGGGCAAAGGACATTCCCGACGCATGGATAAGCGAAACGCTGGGCGAGTGCTGTCGCTGGTGCCTGAACGCCTACCTATTCCAGTCCAAAAACCCCGAGCGGTTCCGCGACTGGCAAGAAGCCATGCCGCCCGGGTCCACCCTCTGCACGACGATCGAGACGAACCGCTGGTATCCTGACAGGATGGTCAAAGCGCCCTTCCCGTGGGTCCGGGCTGACGCCATGGCCAGCCTTCAGGCGTTCAAACGTTACGTCACGATCGAGCCCATCATGGACTTCGACCTCTTGGAAATGGTGGAACTGATCGAGCGGTGCGAGCCCGAACAGGTCAACATCGGGGCGGACACGGGGAACAATTCCCTGCCCGAGCCCCCGGCGGACAAGATCCTCGAACTCGTTGAAAGGCTGAAGACCTTTACCACGATCGCCCAGAAAAGAAACCTCGGGAGGCTATTGAAGTGACGGAAGACGAATTGAACGAAGCTCTTGAGCAAGCGAAGAAAATAGCCTCGGGGCAAGTGACCGATGGCATGGTGATCCGCCGGACCGTCCGGCTCCTGCTTGTGGCCATAGCCGACCTGAAGAAGCCGGCGAAGGTTCGCATCGTGGACGTAATGGACGGCGGCGGCCCCTGACGGGGTAGGTGCAGGGCGCGACTAGGGGGATATTGTAAGCCAATTCCCCCCGTGGTATCCTTGCAAAGGACGAACATGAACGAAGAAACGGTGAAGGGGTCGAGCATGAGCATGATAGATATCATCGGTATCACCGAATTTGAAATACAGGATAAGGTCTACACTGACATGGACCTTGAGCGCATGACGATCGACGAGTTGGAAGACCTGAAGATCAAGGTTGACGCCGCCACGGTCGATCTGGGGACGAGGGTGGAAGCCCGGGAACAAGTCTCCCCGGAACAAATGGAGCGGGGCGAGATTCCCGAAGAGCCTTTCAAGGTGTGGCACTCGCGCTCCAAGGGCATCCTCGCGCAGTACCGCCGATTCGTCCCCTACCTATCCAGCCTGATACGCCGCCGCCGGCGCGCCGCCAAGTCCATCGAATCCTATTTCATGGACGTTGCCCGGGACACGATGGAGACGGAAGACTTCGGATTCATCCTGCTTGAGGCCAAGGCCCGGCAGGAAAAAGAAAAAAATATCGGTTGACAGCGTTCCGTAGGGGGCGTACTATTTCAACAGGGTTGTGAGGAACACTACCCGAAGGAGATTCAATGTCGGATTACAAGGAAATCACGCTGGAAGGCCTGAACAATGGCCAACTCGGCGCGCTCTTCGACAGGGAGTTGGCAAAGGTCCTCGAAAACATCGCGGACCAGAACACTTCCGCAACCGCAACGCGAACAATCGTTCTCACGGTCAAGATGCGGCCGGAAGACGAGTCGCGCGAAGCCGTGAAGATCGAGGTAACAGGGGCTTCCAAGCTCGCCCCCGTGTCCCCCTCTCGGGCCTATGCGGTGCTTTCTTTCGACGGGGAAAGGGTCCGCGCCTACCAGAATGATCCGAAACAGGCCCTTCTCGAAGAGATTGCCGTAGCCGAGGCCAGAGCCAACGGCGGCGAGGTCAAGAACGTGGATTTTACGGGCAAGAAGCCCGTAATAGCAGGAGGGAGGTAGCATGGGACAGGGTGCAGGGTATGTCAAGGAAATGGAGCGGCTTGCCAATCAGGGCGTAGTGCTGGACGTGGACGGGAAGAAGTTTTCTTCCCTGTCCATGAAGCCCGTCTTCTACGAGCCCCGGCCCACACCGTTTCAGGTAAGGACGCTCTCGGCGCTCACCAAGTACCTGAAGAGCGCCGTAGATGATGGTGCAACACCTATCGGTGGCATGATAGTACAGGTTGTCTCCCCGGAAACGGTGACGGTATATTCTCCCCTTTACGGTGAAGACCGGGGGCGCGACAACTTCATCGTGGCCAAGACCGACGACGCCCGGTTCCCCTTTGGGAAGTGGCTTCCCATGGAGGGGTTCATCATCGCCGTCAATTCCCTCTTCGTGCAGACGACCGCGCGCGACGAACTCCTGCGCTACGTCGCCAGCATCAAGATGGAGAAGGAAAAGAAGATCGAGGACAACGGCGTAAGCCAGACGGCGAGCGTCCGCGTGGGCATGCGCGGCGGGCTCACGGAAGACAAGGTAGCCCCGGCGAAGTCCACCCTCAAGCCCTTCAGGACCTTCATCGAGGTCGACCAGCCGGCAAGCGAATTCGTCTTCAGGATGCGCATGGAAGACGACGAGGTTGAACTTTCCCTCCACGAAGCCGACGGCGGCGTGTGGAAGCGCGATGCCATGGTGAACGTGGGCAAGTGGATCGAGGACCAGTTTGATCCCAAAGTCGAAGGCTGTCCGCTGGTACTCTACTGATGGAAACTATGTCGCCCCGTTCTGTTCGGTCCTCTCCGGCGCGGGGCGGCATACGGCCGTCGTTGACGGCGGTTCAATACACTTCTTCGAGGAGGTATCTGCATCATGAAACTCACCTTTGTCTTTCTCCTGCTGATTCTCGGTATGGTCTTCGCCATGCCGGTAATCGCCTCCCCGCCCGGCGAACCGATCGCCGTCGCGATGGAGCAAACGCTTTACGTTTCGCCCCTGTCGGCGGTCTTCACCACTTCACCACAAGTCGCCTTCCCGGGCTCGCCGACGGCCTTCGACTTCGTGTATACGAAGGCCTCCACCGAAGTTCTATCCTTCGCCGCGCTGGCTGTGCTGGCCGGCCTCTCAGCCATGGCGGGTCTTCCCACAAACGTCAGTACCCTACTGAAACGCAAACGAGGGCACGGCCGCGCTCGCGATCAGCCTGTGTTGCTCTGCTGAACGAAGCAAGTGTTCGATCCTCTTCGCGGCCCCGGGGATGCTCTGGGGCCGCTTTGTTCCTTGACAAGGCGTGGCTCGGCATAGCCACACCCACCTTCAGTGGGACCATGGAAATAGGGACGCCGAATATCATGGGTTGCGGGTCCGACTCCCGCCCTTGTTGTACCGGCCCGTATGGGGCTGGGGTATTCTTCAGGAAGGGAATTCCAGTAAAGGCGAAACATCAGGCAGTCGAAAGACAAGCCACGGTCTTTTAATTCTGAATCGCACGGTTGCGGTGCATACCACCCCGCGACCGCATTGACCGTTCGGCAAGCGGTAAGCCAGCGGGTTTTGGTCCCGCTATCAGGGGTTCGATTCCCTTACGGTCAATAGGGGGCTGTATGAAAAATAGCTTCTGGTATTGGGCGGCCGATAACTTCCCGGCAATCGCGCTGGGGTTTGTCGCCATTGTAGGGTTCTTTCAGTATCGCCGGGACAGGAAGTCTCGCCGAAGGTTTCACTAAGGAGTCCGTATGGGTTTTTTCGCAAAGGCAAAGGCCGTGAAGGAAGATCCTGAGCATGATATTATTCGCTTGTGCCGTGAAGCAGACCCCCAGCTAGAGCTTTTCCCGATGATAAAGGTATCCACCAAAGGCCGGACCCATGCCGAGGCCGCCTTGGCCTTCGACGCGGCCAACCCCCATGTATACCGCAACCTGAGAAAGCTGGCGCTCATAGTCATCCACTCCGGAAGGAAGAAGATCGGCATAAGCTACCTCTGGGAACGGCTCTGCTGGGACTATTACGTGAAGACTGATCACCCCGAGAGCAAGTTCAAGCTGAATCATAATTACCGTGCTACCTATGCCCGGCTTCTGGCCGCCGGGGAGCCTGAATTGGAAAATGCTTTCTTTTTCAGGGAAATGAAGAGCATCGACGGTGGGCGGCGCATTATCGTCCAGATAAGGTAGGGGGAACCATGCAATCACGTCGCCTGAGAACCATACTTAACACCGCGCGGACCGTTGCCGATTTTGGAGAATACATAGCGGTCGGGTCTTACTTATGCCACGATCTTCTGAAGGTCAATAAAAAGACCCTGCGGCTGTCCTATGCTCTTGATGCCTTTCGCGAGGGAAGGAAGAGCATAACAAGCGAAGAAGTCGGGCGGATATGGGACAATCTCGCGGACTTGGCCAATTCCGGGGTATTGCAGGAAATAATCGCCGGGGTCGATGACATTCCCCCGGGCGAGCGTATTCCTGTCTTCTATCGTGACGATGAATCCTTTTCGATCAAGGAGTCCTATACCGATGCCCTTGGGTGGCCGAATACGACGTTCGACGGCCGGCTCATGTACGGAAATATGTACTTCAGGACAAGAGCCCTCGCTGTCGATGACGCCATAAAGGATATGGTGCTTCGGGTGCAGTACAGGACAGAGAGAATGGAGGAATTGGAGAAAGCAATGTCTGATATAAAGGCAGAACTCCAATCTACAAGAGATTTTCTATCTAGGCTATATCAAGAGCGCGGCGATGAAGGAGGAGCAAGGTGAAGGACATCAACGTAGTGGTTCTGGTAGGACGGCTCACCCGGGACAGCGAATTGAAGTACACGAACTCGGGCATGGCCATCGCCCGGTTCTCGATCGCGGTCAATCGGTCGGTCAAGCGCGGCGAAGAGTGGGAGGACGAGGCTTCGTTCTTCGACGTGGACCTGTGGGGGAAACAGGCGGAGGGCGTAAACCGCTACCTCTTGAAGGGGCAACAGATCGCCCTCGATGGGGAACTCAGGCAGGACCGATGGGAACAGGACGGCCAGAATCGGAGCAAGGTCGTCATCACGGCCTCCAATGTCCGGCTCATGGGCTCGAAGCCGGCGGAAGGCGGCCAAGCCCCCGCCCCGCGACAGGAAGCCCCGGCGGCCGGCCATAGCGCCCAGCCCCCGCTCGCGGCCGCCCCCAGAGCGACGGCACCGGCCCAGCCGCCCATAACCGCAGGTGACACCTTCGAGGATGACATCCCTTTTAATTAAGGCCCCGATGCTATAGAATAGTGTCGGGGCCAATGCCCTAAAGGGTAGAAAATGGAAAAGAAGTGTTTTAAGTGTGGTTTGATTCTTCCGATTGAAGAATTTTATGCCCATCCTGAAATGAAGGATGGGCATCTTAATAAATGTAAAGAATGTACTAGACAGGATGTACGGGTCCGCAGGATAGGGAACCCCGGAAAGTTAAGGGATTATGAAGTTGGTAGAAGCAGTAACCCAGATAGAAAAGCATATCAGAAAGACCGCTGTAAAAGGATACGAGAGAATAGACCGGATAGATATAGGGCTCAAACCGCCGTGAACAACGCTGTTCGCGATGGTAGAATAATAAAGCCAAATATATGTGAAATATGTAATTGTATATGCAAGCCATTGGCACATCATGACGATTATTCAAAGCCCTTGAAGGTTTTGTGGGTATGTCCGAAATGCCATAGAGATATCCATCATGGATAGGTCTTGGATTATCCCCCCTTTGCAATTCAACTTCCCTGACTTATAATCTGGTCGGGGAAGTTTTATTTTTATCTAATTCCTTTTATGGAGGGGCTATGCCCAGAACTTCTTTCGGGAAGGATGAACTTCTCGGATATCTTCAGAAAGCCAGAATAGTCAAACCCGCCCCCGCCGCCATGATCCCCAATCTCCCCGAGGGATATGATGAAGGGCGCATAGCCGAAGCCCCTGCCGGCGTCCAGCCCATGCGATCCGTGGTTCTGAACCCCGCAAGCCGCCTTTGGGGGTGGCGTGGAAAGCAAACGATACAGCCGAACCGCCATATCGAATACGCGGTCCTGCGGAAGATCGCCGAAAAGGCTTGGCTCATCAACACCATCATCACGCACCAGCAGAACAAGATTCGCCCATTCCTGAAGCCGACTACCGATGAAAACACGCGAGGGTTCCAGCTACGCGCGAAAGACCCCGACGTGGTGCCCAACGATGCCCAAAAGAAGAGAATGAAGGATCTCCAAAACTTCATCCTCAAGACCGGCTGGGGACCGGACCCCGAGCGGCGCGACGATTTCGTCCACTTCGGCATGAAGTTCGTTCGAGACTACCTTTCCATCGACCAGATAGCGACAGAGCTTCAGTACACCGTCGGGAAGAGGATTTTCGCCTATTGGGCCGTGGACCCGGCGACGATCATCCGGTGTACCGAAAAGGGCTACGAGGGCATGGATGCCGTCCGGTACGTCCAAGAAATCGACATGATCCCGACGGCCTACTACACTGACGACGACCTTGTATTCGACTTTGGCAACCCCCGGAGCGATATCGACCATGCCGGATACGGCTATTCCCTGACGGAACAGGCCATCGACCTGATTCTGGCGCAGATCAACTCATTCTGGTACAACGCTTCGGCGCTCACGGAAGACAACCTTCCGCGCGGCATGCTCCTGATGAACGGCGATTCCGACCTTGAAACCGTCGAGGCCATCGAGGAGTACCTCGTCGACCTCATGTCCAGCGGCCCCGGGGCGAAGTGGAAGATACCCATAATCCCCTCGGGCATGGTCGGCGGCGGAGAGAACAGCAAGAAAGCGATGGAGTGGGTCCCCTTCAGGCAGAACAACAAAGACATGGAATTCGTCGAGTGGATCGACCATCTATGGTCCTCCGTCGGGGCTCTGTTCGGCGTGGACCTTGAAGAGCTTGGAATCCGGTCGAAGAAGACCGGACCCGTAATGAACGATAACGTTACGCCGCGCATCGAGGAATCCAAGAGCCGGGGCCTGTCCTCGATCCTGTCCGTCCTCGAATCCCACATGCAGAAGATCATCGACAAGACGGGCGATGATTGGATCGACTTTGAATTCTTGGGGTATGAGCGCGACGACCCCAAGGCGAAGGGCGATCAACTCACAATGGAGCTTTCGACCTACCGCACTATCGACGAAATTAGAAGGGAAAAGGACCTGCCGGCGTTTAACGAGGATTGGTCGAAGATTCCGATGAACGCTTCTGTGGTTCAAATGAAGATGGCTGAAATGCAGAACGCGGCCATGGCCGGCGGCGGGATGCCCGGGCAAGGCCCCGAGGGCGATCAAGGCTACAAGGATATGGCGTTCGGCGGGGAAGAGGGCGGCCCCGAGGGCGCGCAGGGCGGTGGCGACGGCTGGGACGATCAAGGCGCGGGTGCAGAGAGCGCAAAGGGCGCGCAGGGCGGTTGGGGCGACCCGGGCGCGAAGAACGCATGGGAAGGCGAAGGCGAGAAGGTTGAAAAGTCCCTGCACGGTGACATTGTTGAAATAATCATATAAAGGGGCGGCCATGTTGCTTTATCTGGCGGTGCGCCGGCCGCCTATGCGGCATGGATGGATATTTTAGATGAAGTTATAGAGCGTTCCGGGGAGTTCCCATGGGAAGCTCACGAAGAAGGGGAGGTCCGATAATGACAAAGATCATTCCGATCGTAGCAGTATCCCGGGGGCTCATGGATCGCTTCCTGAAGGCGCGCTCCGGCCTTATCCAGCGGCAAACATGGGTCAAGCAGGGGTCCGGCCGCAAGGGCCACTACCGCATGCAATGGATCGACCCTTTTACGGGGTTGCCGGCGGAGAAAGAGCCCGAGAAGCAGTTCGACCTTTTCTCCGGTCCCGGTCCCGACGGGGCTCCCGACAGCGAGAAGGATCGCCGACAGGCTGAAGAGATGGACGCGGCCGACCAGCCGGCGGGGGGTGGCAAGGGCGGGCCGCTTATAGACACCATCCAGGTATCGAAGGTGCTGAAGAACCAGATTGAGTTCAAGTACGGGAAAGAAACCTACGCGCTGGGCTCCCGGCGCGACAACGCTATCGCGCTCAAGACGAAACAGCCCGACGGTAAGTCGTGGTACAACTTCGGCGGAAGCATGAATACCTACGAGAGCTATGGGGATGTCTGCCGGCTTGCGGAAGACCTTAGCAAGAAGTACGGGAAATACAATGGCGACACGGAGCGTTGGGAATTCAGCGACCCGGACAAGCCCGCGAAGACCGGCCAGAAGAAGGATGACGGGAAGTACCAGATTTATCATAGTTCCCTGACCGGGGCTATCGACGAAGTGATAGCGCACCTTGAGAAGCAGGGCCTATTCATGGACGAAGAGGACATTTTCACCTACATATCGACGGGCGACCGCAAGCCCGGCGAAGGCAAGACCAACCGCTACATGCTCCCCCTCTTCGATGAGAACGGCACCCCTGCAAAGAAGGCGGTGCAGTTCCAAGTCTACGGCATGGGAAACGGCCGGTACGAGTTGAATATGTATACCACCCCCGCGAAGGAAACCATCTACAACAAGAATAAGGGCCAGATTCTCGGCACGAAAGACGCCGGCATGGCCGAAGCGATTGATTGGGCCTTCGACAACGGGTACGTCGACACCGACGGGGTAGTGCCCGGGGAAGTTCGCGGACTCGTAGAAAAGCTGAAAAGCTCCGGGGCTCTGTCCGAAGCTGACGAGAAGGACATGATCGCGAAGGAAAAGGCCATTGTGGCCAAGGATTCGGACCGGGGGGACAAGAGCCAGTCCGAATCCTCATGGCTTGTCACCGCCATGCAGGAAGGGCTGTATCACATGGGCGGCTACGACGTTTCCACGAGAACCGCCGAAAACAGGGAGATAGCGCGCCTCGCGGCCGCCGCGCTCAACAGGTATATCGAAAAGGCCAAGAAACCGGAAGATGCTCCGGCAAAATCAGACAATAGGGTTATGGAAGAAGAATTAGCAAAATACAACATGGAAAATAGGGAAAAGGTTATTGCAGAAGTAGAGCGTGTATCTGGCAAGAAATTCGGGGATTTGTCAATGAAAGATCGGATTCGCTTTATGGACGAGGCTCAGGCTACTATTACTAAGAAAGCGAACGAGAAGAAGACCCTTGAGGCTATGACTTCAGGGCTCAAGCGCGGCGATGGTATCAAGGTCGTCAAGGACAATGGTACAGAGGTATTCGGAAAGTACAACGGCGTTGAAAAGAACAACGATGCTTCGTGGCTTCGGATGACTCTCGACAACGGCAATGTCCAAGTGATTCGTTCCGATAGGATATCTTCCGTGGATGCCGGGAAGCCCTCGGGGGAAGAAGGCAAAAAGCCCTTCAAAACAGGGAAGGTCTCTGAATTGGCAGGTGCCATGCAGACGATCGGGGCAATAAAATCCCCCTATCTTATGCACTTCCCGAGCGATACATGGGGATTCGTTGGGTCCGTCCCCGGGGAACTTTCCTTGGAACACAAGGATGGAACACTCCTGACAGATGAAGAATATAGTAAAGTTGCACTCGGGGGGGTGGGACTATACAGGTCGACAATCCAGACAAAGGTATGGAAGACCCCTGAAGAGGCGATGAACGCGGCAAGGGCTTTAGGATATGATGCTGACGATCTTGAGTCGGCACAACGGGAAGGGCTAAAGTCGTCCAAAATGAGCGGCGGGGTCGATTCCGTGTCCCTGCGCGATATGTGGGAAGTCCTCGACCCGGGGCCGTACTCCGACAACATAGCCGCCTATGAAGACGCGGCGAAGAAGATCAAGGAAAGCGCCGCATCGTGGGCGAGGGAAAACAAGAAGACCGGCGATGGCATGGCGCTTATCAAGGAATACATGGCGACAAAGGGCATGAAGAAGTCCTTCATGGGCTCCTTCCGCTTGGGACTGGCCAAAGCTCTCGGGAAGAGGTAGCCATGTCGGAAGTCCGTATCAGGGTCCTCGATGTCAACGACGCTAACCGCCGCCTGAAGTTCTCTCGGGCGGTGGAAGGCCTTGCCAAGGCGATGCAGATACCCATTACCGTGCGGCCGCGCGACAAGGAAAACGCTGAAAAGTTCGTCTACGCCGCCGAAGAAGAACTGGTAGCGGCATGGAGAAAAGACTTTGCCAGCGTCCTAGATACGATCTACTTCACCGTCTGTGACGTTCTGGACCTTCCCCGGGTGACGACCTTCTCCAAGGCCATAAGGGAACAGGACCCCGAACAGAAGCGCCCGATATCCGAAGCCATATTTTATCACCACAGGGTAATATTCAACCCGGAAACGGGGCTCCCGATCTACCGCGAAGACTTCGAGAAGATCATCCACGCGATAGAGCGGTTTCTGAACAAGCGGCTGGACCCGTCGGCGAAGAAGATCGTCCTGCACTCCGTTGCCCTCGGGCGCGTCATGGCGCGGCGGCTTCTTGCGTTGAACGCGGCCGAAATACGCAAGCTGAAGCTTGAGGAAGTCGTCCACGAGGGCAAGCCGATCGAATGGATGGCAGAGTCCCTTGAAAGGCAGAACCGCGCCATGGGGCCGTTGCGCCCTGAAGAGCGGGACCGGCTGTCGGAACACTACAAGCATATTTCGCGCATGGTCGACGTGGCCGAACAGTCCATGGGGGACCATATCACGCAGATGGAAGAGGACACCGTGCATGCGGTACGGCGCTCGATCATCGACGGGGTAAAGGGCCGATCATCCAAGACAGAGATAGCGCAGGACCTTTTCAACCGATTCGGGGATCTCAATCGCGATTGGGGGCGCATCGCGGAAACGGAAACGGTGGAATCCTTCAACAATGCTTTCCTGAAGGAAACCGCCGCCATGGCCGAGCCCGGGGAGAAAGTGTACTTCCGCCGCGTTGAAATGCGCGACGACTATGTATGCTCTTTCTGCGAGAAAATCCGGGGGGAAGTTGCCCTATATGTAAACTCTCCGCTGTCCGATGACAAGATCGAGGACCCGGTGGCCAAGGTTGCTATCTGGGAGGGCAAGAACAACATCGGCCGCAAGGCCAAGAACTACTGGATGCCGGCCGGAACGGTCCACCCATGGTGTCGCGGTTCATGGGAAAGATTCTTCCCCGACATGGAGGTAATAGTGTGACTGAAGTAATCCTTGTCCTGTCGAAGGCGATCCGCCCGGGCCTTGTGGCCAAGTACGTCCCGGTCCAGCGGCGCGGGGACAAAATGTATCTCGGGAAGGTATGGACCCGCCCCGAGCCCCCCAAGACCGAAAAGCCGGGCTGGGCCGCAACGCATTACGGCGAGTGTCCGTACTGCGGGAACCGGCAAATGCTTCCCGGTGGAGTGCTGGCTGACCATGGCTACAATCTTCATTTCGGATTCAGGAACGGGACATGCCCGGGCTCGCGCGAGAAGCCGTTCGAGATATCGAAAACCTTCACCGAAAAGAAAGTAGAGGAAGTTCGGGCCTCGATAGAGCGGCACAAGGAAAAGATTGCGGCCGGGGATTTGGTTGTTCACGAAAGCGGAATAGACTCAAAGGGGAAGGTTGTAAACCGAGAGATAAGTAGGGCGAAAATAATCGAGAACATGAGAGGGTTTATAGCCTTCCAGCGGGAACGCTTGGAGGGATGGGAGCCCCGGGAATTGACCCCCATTCGCGGCAGGACTGTTATTGACGAAAAGACGAGGCTACGAGAACTGAGCGAGGCCGAAAAAAAGGTTATGATTCAGGCCCAAGAGCAAGGTGAAGTGAAGGAGACGGGGAGATTGTGGAGGCGAAATGGGTGTGTTGCCTATGACAGGATTTCCCGGCTCGTAAACGATGGGTTTCTTGAAATAATTGAAAGACGTAATGGCAAGTACATGGAAGAACAGGTTATCCGTGCGAAGATAGCCCCCGGAGCCGCCGCCGCCTTCCCTGCGCTGGAAAAGCCCATCCGGGGCGGGAAGATGGTTCAAGCCATGTGGGGAAAGCTGAAAGCGGAGGGCGAATTGAAAACGAAAGCCGGAAGCTCTCAAGCCTACTTCACGGCTGAAGAGCTTGCCCAAAGAAACCCGGACCGCGTGATATTGGTGGACAAGGATTACGATGCAATGTTCGTCGTCTTACGCAAGAAATAGGGGGATGGAATGATCCGCTTGATGATACCCATGGAGAACCTTGATACGCTTGAAAAAGCGCGCGCCGGGCTTGTCTACCGAACCGACCTCCCCTATCACCTTTCCAATGGAGCCTTGGCCTTCCGGCGGGGCTGGGTCCGTCCTGAAGACGTGAAGGCCCTGAATCAGGCGAAGAAACAGGGCGATGCGGCGAGCGTGGTTGGCAAGTATGAATACGAAGCCGATATGTTCGACGAGGCCGAAGGGGAGCCGTGGGACAGCCCGAAGGCGGAAGCAAAGCCCGAAGATCCGGAAGCCATTGCCGGAAAAGAGAAATGGAACATTTCCGGAATGGGCTCCGCAAAGGTTTCGGAATTTGTTGTAGCGGCTCCCGAAGTGAAGACGCCGGAATGGCAAGTATCTGCGGAGCCCGAGAAGTCTAAGGGACATATCGCGTTCTTCGGGTCCGGGGAACGGCAAAAAGAGCTTTACCAACTTGATAACGGTGATATCTTCACCGCGTATCTGGGCGAAGTCATAGACATGGACACAAAGAACAGGATCGGGCGATGGGAAGGCCCGGGCTGGCAAAAAGACACCATTATGAAAAACCTCGGCATTGTCCAAGAGACAGCCCCCGAGGCGAAGGAAGAGCCGAAAGAAGCGCCGGCCCTCGATATCCCGGGAGACATCGTTCCGGACGAAATGATCGCCCGGATTGTTCTTTCAGAGCGCCCGGAGGAAGCCCCCGAGGGATGGATTATTTTCAACGCACCCCGGCCGCTGGTGGGCACGAAGTTCTGGCAGGGCCCTTTCGTGTCCGGGCTTTACTACGCGGCGGTGGACCCTTCCGACCCGGTAGCCAAAGACTTCATAAGGTCGAACTATCGAGACGGGGCAAGCGTCCTCATGTACCAAACGGAAGAGGCCTATGCCGCCGGCAAGCGGAAGGAACTCGCGGCCGAATACGAAGACGAATTCAAGAAACATCCGGACCTGAAAGAGTCGTTCGACAAGTACACCGTGGAACAAATCCTCAGTATGGAGCCCCCCGCTACCACCAAAAAGCTCAAGGATTATCGTAGAGCGATCGAATCGACCTCCGGGGTCAAAACGGACGGGGTAAAGGCCCCGGACGCAGGGGCCAAGCAGGACGCCCCGGCGGCGGGCAAAACAGAGCCATCGACTATCGCGGAAAGGATATCCAAGCCCGAAATGCCGGACGGTGAAGAAGCGAAGACCGGCGACGTTCGATCCGACTTGGAACAGGCCATCGCGAAGATGAAGTTCGCGGACTATGGTTCGTGGTCGGCCTCGGGCAAGCACGTCGCGCCGGCGAAGCGCATGGAGTTGAATCAGCAAATCGCGGAACTCCTCCTCCTGCCCTCGAACGACCTGACGCCGCAAGAGCTTCAGGCCATCCGACAGTATTCAGGGTTCGGCGGCGTCAAGGCCGACGATGAACGCGGGGTCCTGTACGACTACTTCACGTCGCCCCCGGTGGCGCGCATGGTGTGGAAGCTGGCGAACAAGATCGTGCCCCTGAAGTCCGGTGCCCGGGCGCTCGAACCTTCCTGCGGGGCCGGCGTGTTCTTCGAGGTAGCGCCGCAAGGTGTCGACCTGACCGGCGTAGAGTTCGACAGCCGCACGTCGGCCGTGGCGGGGCTCCTGCAACCCCAAGCCCGCATCTACCATTCGTCCTTCGAGCAATTCAACCTCCACCAGAAAGAGAAGTTCGACGCCGTGATAGGCAACGCGCCCTTCGGCGACCGCTCTGTGGCGACCTCCTTCCTTGATGATCCCGACGAGAAGAGCCTTGACCGATACTTCGTCAGTCGATCGCTCGACAACCTGAAGGGCGGCGGGACCATGGCGCTGATTGTCGCGCCCGGGGTGATGGACAATGTGTCCAACTCCGCATGGCGCTCGAAGATGCTCCGGAAGGGGCAATTCATCGGCGCGATGCGACTGCCCAACCAGTCCTTCAAGCACACCAATACCGGCGTCTCCCCCGATATCGTCATGTTCCGGGCGTACCCTGAAGACATCAAGGCAAGGCTCGCGGTCATGTCGGATCAGGAAATGAAGGCCGCCGGCTTCTACGATGACGCATGGGTGGACGGGACCTACTACGACGAGTGCCCGGGGCACCGCCTCGGGAGGGTGGAGCGCGGACAATTCGATTCCGAAATCACCGTGGGCAAGCTCGAACCGGCCGACATGGATCGAGCCCTTGAAGTGTTCGAGCCCCGAGAGCTTCATAGCGCGGAAGACTTCGGGAAGATACGGAACCTGACGCAAGGGACCCTGCCCGAGGCCCCTGATGAAAGCGAGAAGCTTTCCGAGCCCGAGGCTGAAGCTGTCGCGGCGAAGACCCTGCGCGTGGGGATGACGAAGAGCGAAAACGGGAAGATATACCGCCTGAACGAAAACCACCGATGGGAGCTTGTTCAAGCAGGAAGCGCGGTGGCGGCAAAGCTCGATCGGGTGAAGGAGATATCGGAAACCGTCCGCAAGATCCGCGAATCCATGCGCGCCGACGAGCCCGTGGACGACCTTCAGCGTCAAGCCCGTAGCCTCGTGGAAGCCTATGAAAAGGACTTCGGGGTAAAGCACTCCGAAGACAAGGATATCCAGAAGTTCATCAAGGCCAACCCGGCGATCGCGAATGTCTACGAAGCCCTGACCATCGCTATAGATTCGGAACTTCTCACGAAGCAGAACGTCTACGACAAGGAAGTGGAAATCGTCGACGGGCACCGCCCCGCGATTCGCGCGCTCATGGAGCTTCAGCGGGACATGATGGACGCGACGAATGAATCCATCAAGGCCCGGTATCCGAATGGAGCCGAGGGGCTCATCGAGGCCATGTGGAGCGATCCCGACGTTTTCACTGACGACGCCGGGGTATTCAGGCTCCGCGAAGACTTCATTTCGGGCAACGCATGGGAGAAGATAGACGCCCTCGAAAAGGCCGTCGCCGATCACCCCGGGGACGAATGGGTGCGGAACCGCGAAAAGTGGCAAGCCGGCGCGGACGCCATGCGCGATGCCGTGGGCTGGATTCCCGTAGAGGACGCCGACGTATTCCCGCAGGGCTCTTGGATTCCCGAAGACCTCATAAACCTCTGGGCTGGAAACGGCATGGGCCGTCCGGCGCGCAAGGGGTATCGGTACGCCAAGAATGAAGAGGGGAAATGGGGCCTTGCCGCGCTCAAGGGAGATTCCAAGTGGGACTGGAAGACAAGAGAATATATCGAGACTAAAGAGGGGGACTGGCAGGAAGAGAACGATGAATTCATATACTTCCTGAACAACCAGAAACAGCGGTCAAAGTATACCGACACCGAAACCTACAACAAAAACGCCGTCGGGAACTTCAAGGCATGGCTGGCTACCAATGAAGAGGCGCGCAAGGAAGTAGAGAACCTTTTCAACCGGAACTTCAATACCGAACTTGGAGTCCCGACGAAGACCTACGCCGTCCACCTTGACGGATGGAACGATGAAGTGGTCCTTCAGCCGTGGCAATGGCAGACGATCCACCACCTGTACCGGCAGGGTAAGGGCCTGTCCGCGCTGGGCACGGGGTTCGGAAAGACGCTCGCGGCCGTGGGACTCTACGCGCTCCTGCGGCAGGAAGGAAAGACGCGGCGCGCTTTCTTCCAAGTGCCGAACAATAAGGTCAAGGATTGGGTGAAGACCTTCGCGAAGGCCATGCCGGGCCTGAAGGTCGGATCGGTGGACCCCGAGACGAAGGGTTACAACGACCAGACGAAGCGGTTTTCGTGGTATCAGGAACTTGCATCGGGCGATTACGACGTAATTATCCTCCCTGAGTCGTCTTCGAGCGAGATTCAACTGAATTCCGAGAATGACGACATGATCGTAGCCGACATTTCCTCCCAGATGACGACCACGGAAGGGAAGACCCAGCGGAAGAAGGAACAGGCCTTGGCCACGGCTGAAGGCAAGCTGTCCGGCGGAAAAAAGAACGTTACGATAACGTTTGAAGAACTAGGGTGCGATACGATTTTCTGCGATGAAATGCACCGTATGAAGAATCTGTTCACGTCCAGCCTGTCCCGGGAAACGGGAATGAACGACGGCCGCCGATCGGACCGCGCGCTATCTTTCTTCAAGAAGTGCGAGTACATGCGCCGGGGCCACGAGGGCAAGGGCGTCTTCGGGCTCACGGCAACCCCGCTCACGAATTCGCCGCTCGAATACTACAACATGTTTTATCACATAGCCCCGGAAATGCTTTCAAGCATGGGGATCGCGAATATCGACGCTTTCATCAACAACTTCGCCAACATCGAAATGGGTCAAAAGATTGATTCATTCACCGGGCAAGTGAAGGACGGGAAGGTCCTCAAGGGGTTCAAGAATCTCAGGGCTCTTCAGGATATGTTCTTCAAGTACACCGACCTTCAGAACGATCCCACGAAGATCGGCCTGAAGAAGCCGACGCCCACGAACCGCCCGAACATCATCCCTATTCAGGAAACGCAGACGGCGGAGATCCGGGCCATAGCGGATGAAGTGAAAAAGTACCGGGAAATGTCGAAGGAAAAGCGCGCGGACATGCACGAAAACTTCCTGACGTACTATACCCGAATGAGAACCGCGTCCCTCGACCTCGAACTGTACGACCCGGTGCGGTTCAAGGGGTGGAAGAATCCGAAGATCGAGAAGATGGTGGACTCGGCCATGGAAACGCTCAATGCGCGCGGCGGCGGGCAAGTAGTATTCTGCGATCGCGTTGTTTCCAGCGATGGGACAATAAACATGCACGAGAAGATCAAGGCCGCCCTCGTCGCGAAGGGGTTTGCGGAAAATGAGATTGTCGTAGTGAATGGGCTCACGAAGTCGGGCACGAAAGCATCAGAACAGTCCCTTGAAAAGGAAGTGTCGTCCGCCATCGACGGGTTTAACTCGGGAAAGTACAAGATCATCATAGGCACCACGCAGACTATCGGGGAGGGCGTCAACCTTCAAAAGAACTCTTCCGCGCTTCACCACATGGACATCCCCTTCCGTCCCTCAGACTTTATCCAGAGGAACGGCCGCATTGACAGGCAGGGGAACAAGCAGTCCACCGTCGAGCTTCATACCTACGCGACAGCCGGGACGATCGACAACTACAGCATGGCCCTCGTCGCCGGCAAGGAAAACTGGATTAACCAACTCCTGAAGACGAAATCGAATGTCTTCACGAATCCGAACGGCGAGGGAATGGACATGGACGAAATCCTGCTGTCCCTCACGCAGGAATGGGGCGACCTGAAGGGCGCTGAAGAGCAGAAGGCGGCTCTAGCATCGAAGAAGGCGGCCGCAATCCAAGCGGACAACCAGAAGAAGGCGCATGAATTCTTGCGGCAACTGTCGCTCATGCGCGGGTCCCTGATCGGCTACAAGGGCGACAAGGGGTCCCGGGACTACCAGAATCGGTTGCGCAAGATAGACAACCTCGAAGCCGGCCTTCAGACAAACCCCGAATTCCGTCACCCCGAGATATTGGGGCAGGACACGGGACCATTCATGTACGACGAGGGCCGCAAGCTCGTGATAAAGAAGGGGGACCTCGTAATATCCAGCGGCGGCGTGTACCGAGTCGCCGACTTTGACTACAAGGAACGGAAATACTTCTTGCTGTCGGCTATCGACGGGAAGTCGGGGGCCTACGAGAACGCCTATACAAGCGCGACCCAGCGATCGTACTATTCCGGCAACAGCGAGGACAATTTCATCTTCGTGCCGAATCCTTCACAACCACAGGTGGATCGGTACATTTCCCTGATCGACCCGGAAGGGTTCTACAAGCAACCGAAAGCCTTCAAGGCGGATAACTACGAAGAGTTCGTGAAGATAAACGCCCGTGGGCACAGTATCAAAGAGAAGTATTTCGCCATCAACAAGAAGGGCGAAATTTCAGGGAAGTTGGGAAGCCTCTATGAAGGGGAAACCGTGTTCAACCCGTTCACAGACAAGGGGCGCAAGAAGATAAGAGCCCTTGTTTCCGCCGGAAAGGTATCGCCCTCTCAATATGAGCGATGGGAGGAGTCTTTCGGGGATCTCGGCGCGCGCGATATTCTCCACGAATCGGCGATTAAGGTATTCGATGCCCAGCCCCTTGCAAAGCCGGTCATGGCCGCTTTCGACAAGGCCCCAAAGCTTTCCGACAGTTACTATAGGCACAATGATTGGGTCAACGTTGCGGACTTGGCAACGGAAATAGGGGAAGCCGACGTTGACAACGTGGAGGAAGTTCTTAAAAAGCACCCCGACATAGAGACATCCTATCAGCTTGTCGGAGCTGGTCGCCGCTATGATCTTTATGCCCGCCGCAAGGGGGGGGTGCAAAAAGCATTGGGACACAGTAAAATAGTCGTAAAGGGGGAGCAAGTCTATGTACTACACGAACGAAGAAGTTGACTCCTTCGAGAAAAAAGTGCAAATCCGGACCGGGGAATCCTACGTCCGGAAGATCGCCCTCGGGGTCGCCTCGATGCTTGAGGCTCAGCCATCCCTTTACAAGACCTTCGGCGTTTACTGGTGGGCAATCAAGGCCGCGCTCAAGAAATACTACCCCGGCAAGGCGTGGTTCATGGGGGGATATTTCGATCAACTCATGTACGAGCGGGCATGGCATGGATCGCTTTTCCGCACCGTACTGGCGGCAACTATCTACCATGGCAATCATCGGCTCATAACTTCAGGGCACGAATACATCGGGAAGGATGAAGAGGAGTATACCTATACGCTCTTCGATGAAGACGCAGGGTTTTAGGCGGGGGGATATGCGAATAATCTTAGTGGTTCCAGTATCGCGGGAAAGGATGCTGAAGGCTCTCAATACATCCCGCCTCGTCAAGAAAGAAGTCACCGTTCGGCGCGGCGGGAAGACATTCCAGCAAATGCGCTGGCTTCGCCCTGACCAAGTGGCCCCCGGGAGGAAGCCGTCCGCCCCTGTGGAACAGAAGCCGGCGCGGGAAAGCAAGCCCGTCGACAACTCCCACCCCCGGATAAAAAAAGACGATCCTGTATTGTTCAACTATCAGGGGAAGCAGATTCAGGCGAAAGTCATCGACGATACCCATAAAGAGGGCGTTGTCGCTCAGAGCGAGTCCGGGGAAAAGTTCAACGTCCGCTGGCAGGACATGGCGAAGAAGGCCGCCCCCGAGGCCGCCGCACTGCCAGAGGACAACGTACAGGCTCAGGTTGCGTGGATGATCGACCCCAGCCGGACCGACAATTCCAAGAAGATCGACAAGAAACTCCTCGTCCAGCCGTCCGGGGATCTCGATGAACTCTACAAGCTGGCAGAGGAAGCCCGCGCCGGTTTCAGGCAGTTCATGGAGAAGGCCAAGAGCGATCTAGGGGCAAAGGCGCTTCTTTCCCGGCCTGTCCTGAAGAGCAAAGAGCGTATCCTTGAGAAGATGAAAGAGGACGGGGTTACGGATGCAAGCCAGATTTACGACATTGACGGCCATACCCTTGTGTTCGACGGCCTAGACGGGGTAGCGAAGGGGCTGAAGTATTTCATGGCGCAGGGCGCGGCAATCAGGATCAAGAACAACTATGCCAACCCTTCACCCGCCGGATACCGGGACGTGAATGTCAACATCAAGCTTCCTAACGGGATGATATCAGAGATCCAGATAAACACTGAAGCGATGATGGAGGCAAAGGAAGGGGTGGGGCATATCTTCTACGAGGTCATGCGCGAGGCTCTTGGAGCCCTGCCGCCCCCGCCGCCCCCGGCACCGTATGCTGATATACTGGAAGCACAAAAGGCTTTCTATAATTTCGCGTGGGAAACGTCACAGAAGGGTCAGGAAGACGCCAACCTCAAGGCCTCGCTCTTGTCGATCGCGCGGCCTTTCTGGAACAAGTCGGCGAACAACTTGGGGGAGCGGGATTCAAGCTGGTTGTCGGACAAAACGCGGAAGAGGTTCATGGACTTCGGTTCCCAAGCGAATGGAACATCGTCCTTCTCGAAGAACTCAAGTCCCTCGGTCGTCAAGTCTATCTTGGGCATCTTGTTCCCTCCACGCTCAAAGTATAGACGCGGTTTCCGGGCATGACAAGTAAGGCGGCAACTTTTATGGAAAAGGCTCTCGACCGCTCGAAACTCATAAAGACGCCGACGATCATGCACGTCGACGGCAAAGCCTTCCCGACATACCGCTGGAAGGCGCGGCCCGAAGCAGAGCCCGCAGAGCCACCCCGGGCGGAAGCCCCGCCCGCCGGCTATGTCCCTACGAAGACCGTAACGTCCTACAAGCTCTTCCGGGTAAGCAAGGATCATCCCGGGGAAATCTTCCCGCTGTTCGTTGACGCCAACACCCCCATACCCTTCGGCGAATGGGTGGCGGCCAAGCCCGGCGACAGGGACCCCAAGGTAACGGACCATGTGAAATCCAAGCTGGGACCCCTAGCCTATCGCCCCGGCTTCCATGCCGGCAGAATCCCCGTCGCTACCCATATCGGGCTGAAGGTGAAGAAAAACGACAAGGCCCCATCCTTCCGCAACCCTGATTATGTATGGGCTGAAGTAACCTTCGCCGATGACGTTGACTGGCAGTCCGAAGCCGCTCGCCGGGCTGTCCGGGGGAAGGATGGACAGGTCATAGCGCGGACCGCCCATATCACCGATCAAGTTCCGTATGGGGGGTACTACTCTTACAAGACGAACTCGAATATGACGGGCGAGTGGATGATATCGGGGACCATGAAGGTAAACCGCATCCTGACCGACGCCGAAGTGGCCGAAATCAACGAAAAGACGAAGTTTTCGGACCTCCCAAGGGTTGAACCGCTTGATATCTCCGTGTATGGGTTCGGCAAAGACGGCCGGCCGGCAAAGTCTGTCCAACTACTTCCGGATAGGGACTTCTACGACTATCAAGACTCGCACATGGAGAAGACCCATAAGCGCCTTTTCTACATTGACGACTTGGACAACCAATACGCTGAATGGATCGAGAACGCTGGCGACATAGGCCGGGAACTTGCCTCGCATCAAGAAACAGCCGACCCCTTGTACATTGGGGAAAAGCTCCGGAAGTTGTCGAAGGTCTTTATATTCGCCGAGTCCTCCCGGGCCGATCTGGGCTTTGTTGATACCAGCTTTTCTTTCCCGAAGACCGATAGGGCGATAATCAAGGAATATGTCCGGCAATACGATGAATATAAGGGAAATCTAGGGGTGCTGGGGCAAGCATCGAAGTCGCTTTCTTATGCGTTATTGTCGAGGAATGGCCCCATGTTCCTTGAGGCTTTTATAGATTTTGTCGCGAAATACAACGTCCTGAAACAATCGCAGGGGTTCGAGAAGACAAAGCTTCCCGATAGCCTATCCCGCCTCGTCGACGACAGGATGCAGAAATATGGGGCTCCTTCCCCGGTAGCGCCCAAAGAGGATGACAGCGAATTCAAGCGGGCCGGAAAGACCGTCGACGGCCTTGAAGTGCTGGACGATATCCCGAACACATCGTCGATAGGCTCTTCCTTGAACGAATATGAATCCCTCCCGGGGATTCGTGAAGTTCCCATGAGCGTGTTCAGTGATCCAGATCCGTATAAAAATTACTATGCGGCCGACGATATCGACCGGACATACCGGCTGGCTGAAGAAATAAAACAATCCGGACAGATTAAGCCGCTGATTGTCGTGATGGACAAGAAGGGTCCCTATATCCTAGAGGGCGGGCACCGCTGGTCGGCGCTGGGGGTTCTCGGGAAGAAGTCTTTCCCAGCTCTTGTGGTGATGGACACGGAAGACACCGGCGTTGAAAAGGCCCTCGATTATTCAAAGCTCTCCAAGGTGCCCGTCGTCGCGCATGCCAAGGTGGGGGACTATCAAACCTCCCGATGGAAGAAGAGGGAAGAGCCGGCGGCCGCCCCTAACCCGGCTCCCGTGCAGAGTGTGGCGGACTTCATTTCGTTCATGTACCAGCTTCCCCGAAACGCCGTGAATCAAGTGAACATTGAAAAGATCGACGATATAGACCCCGCGCTTGCGGAGGAACTTCGCAACAACAAGGAAGTGTTCAAGAAAAAGCTCTGTTACAACAACTCTTGGCAAGCGGCGTCGATGGCCGATGGCATTGGGAAAAAAGTGAACTATGTGGAGGGTTTTGTCGCCCTTGGTGTCGGCGGTTGCATGATCCCAATAGACCACGCTTGGAACTCGATAGAGGTGAACGGAGAAACAAAGTATTTCGACGTTACCAACGATATCGTATGGGGCGGCGATATGTCGGTTCAAAAAAACGGATACGTCCCCCTATATGCAACGGACGACCTTCTCACCATAGGAAAATATATAGGGCGAAGCCCGGTGACAAAGGCTTTCGAGGCCATGCGCAAGATTCGGGCCGCCGCCCGGGATTCCGACATGCCGCCCTCTTTCGCGTCCGTTCTTTCCACCCTGAAGGATAAGGTGGGCGAGGTCAAGAAGTCCCTGACCTACGGCGGGCACCCCCTTGAGGACCGCTACAAGGTTCACGGCATGGATATCTCGATCGAGACAAAGAAGGGCTCCACGCGGCGCGGGACCGACAAGGACGGGCACGAGTGGGCGACGAAAATGAACGCCGACTACGGGTATATCCGGGGCACCGTGGGCAAGGATAAAGACCATCTTGATTGCTATGTCGGCCCGAATCCTGAATCCACGAAGGTTTTCATAGTCCATCAAAACGATCCGACGACAGGGAAGTATGACGAAGACAAGGTTATGCTCGGGTTCGAGTCGGCCGCCGAGGCCAAGGCGCTCTACATGAAGCAGTACGACCGCCCGGGGTTCTTTGGCTCGATGGATGAAACCGATATCGAGAAGATGAAGGAAAGGGCGTTCTCCAAAGAGGCCAAAGGCAGGATTCTTGTGGTCAAGTCCGTCGACGGGGAACTGGAAGAGCGGGCCGGCAAGGGATATTCCCGGCTGGACAAGCTCATCGAAAGGAAGTATGGGCCGGAAGTAATGATAGGAGTAGAAGTGGAGTTGGAGCATACTGGAAGCCGCGAAGAGGCCAAGAGGATCGCGCTCGATCACCTTCATCAAGACTATCACTATTACTCGAAGCTCATTGCGGCCGGGCTTGTCGATGAGCCAAGGGCTCTGGCGATAGCGAAAGAGGAAGGTGTCGATATGAAGAAGTCGCTACGGCTTATGGTCCCGATTCTCGACAAGGCCATGAAGTCCTCGAAGCTGATCCTTCAAACGAAGATGGTCACGCGCGAGGGCACGACCTTCCCGATGAAGGTGTGGGTCCTGCCCGGGGAAGCGAGCCATGCCGCGCAGTTCGATATGTTCGAGGCGGCCGAAGTGGACGACACGGTGAAGAAGATCGCCCCCCGGGAGCCCGAGCGAGATCCCGTGAAGATCGAGGCGGCTATCCAGTCGGCAACCCCCGAAACCCGCAACGAGGTCCAAGCGGTCCTGTTTGGAGCGAAGGAGGAGGAGCCCGAGGCCGCCGAGCCCCCGTATGAGTTCACCCCGGGACGCCGCACGGTTTCGGCCTACAATGGGCATGGCTACACGAGTCAGGAGGAGCTAGAAGACTATACTGGCGTATTCCCTAAGAGAATGAAGCTGATTCGGCAAGCCAAGGCCCTCAACGATCCGCGCCCTTCATGGATACCGGCGGCCGACGAGGGAGCTTTCTCTGGGTGGAAATGGGAGCGCCGATTCCCGTATGCGAGGATCGCCCCTAACGAATATGTTGTTCAGGTCACGAAGGAAAAGATGGTGATTATGAGCGCGGACGTGCTGATAGCCACCACGAACTACTACAAGGCGAGGGAAAAAGAGCGCCGGAGGATTGAAGCAGACAAGTGGAATCAGGACAAGAGGGAACGTGCAAGAATATGGCTGGAAGAACACAAGAACGACGACGACGATAAGAACCGGGAATTTAGATATAAATCCAATATCAAATACTATCGCGAAGTAGTAGATGGAAAGAGGTTTCAGAAACCCAAGGCTGTCGTTGCCATGGGTTCAAACAAAATGTGCCATGACCAATCGTGTATCATCAAGAAATACTCCGAAGACGATGACTATTCCATGTGGACCCATCTTCACGATGCCATGGAAGAGCTTGACCAGAAAGCGATCGACATGCAACTTCAGGCCGAAGACGATGGTAACACCTACTCGAAGGGGGAAAAGACCTCCTACGGGAACATGGGTACGAAGGACACCCTGCTTGAGAAGTACGGCGTCAAGGTCAAGCGGCAGAACGGGAAAGAGATTACCGATACCGAAACCGAAGAGATAAAGGCCGCCTTGGACCACATATTTTCCATTTTCGGCGACAGGTCTTCCATGGCGCGCACGTTCGGGCTGAAGATATCCCATGCGGCCGAAACCGCCATGCACGCTCGAAAGGCAATCGGAATCTTCTTCCCCTCCCATCGGGCTATCGGCGTGTCGGCCGGCGGCGGGGCGAAGCAGTTCGGGTTCACCCTTTCCCACGAGTGGGCGCACTTCATGGACAACTACCTTGGGGGGGACAAGTACCACTATTCCTCGGACGACTTCAAGTCCATTTCCCACGCGATAGCGAATACCTTCAAGTCGAATATGGCGAAGAAACAGAAGAGCGACTACCAGAACCGGACATGCGAGTGCTTCGCCCGGGCCTTCGAGCAATACTTTGCCATGAAGACCGGGGATGGCGACGAATACCAGCGGATGATGTCTGACGCCGGGAACCACCCCTCGAACGATGTTTTCCTGAAAGAAGTGTCCCCGCTGATAGATAGATTTTTTTCCGAGCGCGGCGATATGCTGAAGGCCATGAAGATTACTTTGTGGTCAATAAGATAGGAGGAAGAGTATGGCAACCAAGATACAAGTCAGGCGCGGAACGGCCGCCGAATGGACAAGCGCAAACCCTACCCTCGCGGAAGGCGAGCCCGGTCTTGAAACCGATACCGGGTTGGAGAAGCGTGGCGACGGCGCTACGGCATGGACCGCTCTGGCCTACCACCTCCCCAAGCAGATTCACGGTGTCGCCGGCAAGACCACGCCGGTTGACGCCGACGAGTTCGGCATCATCGACACGGCGGCATCGAACGCGCTGAAGAAGCTCACCTTCGCCAACCTCTTGGCTACGATATGGACCCGGCTCGGGGCGCTCATAGCGGGGGGAACGGACAAGGCCACGCCGGCCGACGCCGACACGCTGGGGCTCGCCGACAGCGCGGCGTCCAGCGCGACGAAGAAGCTGACCTTCGCAAACCTGTGGATATGGGTGAAGGCCAAGGTAACGGCCCTTACCGCGAAGGCAACCCCCGTGGACGCCGATAGCGTCCTCATAAACGACAGCGAAGCGTCCGGGGTGCCCAAGCAGACGACCCTGACCAATTTCAAGGCCTTCCTGAAGACCTACTTTGATGGCATCTACGGCGCGCTGGCCAATACACCGGATCTCGCGGGCAAGGGCGCGGCCGATGACATCGGGGACGCCTCGGGCGCTTCGACGGCGGCGAAGATACTTGCGCTCGTGGAATCCGTCGGGGGGGCAGGCTCGGGGCTCGATGCGGACCTGCTGGACGGGCAACACGCCTCTTTCTTCACCAACCTCGACAATCTTAGCGGGGGAGCCACCTACGCGCGCACCACGATCGTTGGCGCGGCCGCCGCGAATGATATCGGCGGGTCCACCGGCGTCCTTATCAAGGACAAGCTGATAACCGCCATAGCGGCCTCGGCCGCCGGTACTTCCATGCTCCGGGCGACAGACGCCGCCGCGCAAAGGGCCTTGCTTTCCGTGGAGGAGAACGCGGATGTAACCGATGCCGCGAATGTGGGCGCGGCGATCCATGGGGCGGCCGCGAAGACGACGCCGATCGACGCCGACACGCTGGCGGGGATCAATTCCGCAAGCTCGAACGTCCTGACCAAGTTCACCTTCGCAAATCTCTGGGTATGGGTACAAGCCAAGATCGCGGCCGCTTCGAGCAAGACCACGCCCGTCGACGCGGACTCCATCCTTGGGGTGGACAGCGAAGCCTCAAGCGTCTCGAAGCGGTTCACCTTCGCAAACCTCGGGACATGGATATGGACGAAGCTGGGCGCACTCATCGCGGGTGGAACCTCGAAAGTGACTCCGCTTGACGCCGACACTCTCCCCCTTTCCAGCGCGGCGGATACCAATGCAACCAGAAAGCTTCTGTGGTCGAACCTGAAAGCCACCATGGCGGCCGCGCTGATCCACGGTGGAAGCAACGAAATATCGACCGCTACACCGGCGGAGAACGCCATACCAAAGGCAACAGCCGGGTCCAAGCTGGACGGATGGATAAGCGATGCCACGGCGCTGGTGAAGGGCTTGATGCTTCTCGGGGCTGTCGGCGGGGCCGTAAAAGACACGAAAATGCCGGACGGGGCGACTGCGGTTTCAGGGGGATCGCAGGACGCTTGGGCAACGGTTGACGGGTGGTCAAACAATTATGGAACACTATCGGTAGCCGCCGAATCCGGATGGCTTCGTGTTACAGCGTCGTCGACCAATGCTGATATGCTGAAAGATATTAGTGGCATTGCTGGTAAAACACTGGCCGTAAGGATAAAAGCCAGTAAGTCAGTCAACCTTTCTGTCATTGCAGTAAGCACCCTTACTGTGTTGCAGACTATTGCGGTTGGTGTATCTGTGTCGGTGTATCTTATTCAGTTGCCCGCAAACGCAACCAGAGTGAGATTTTTGATGGACCCCTGTTCCGCAAATGACTGGTTTGCGATGGATTGGTTTTGGGTTGGGGATTATTCCTACCTCGCCGCCTCCCTTTCTGAGGAAGCGGCACGAATAGTGAACCAGATCGGCGATTCTGCCGGGCTTCCGGTGGCCGCCTCCGCTACCATTACGAGCAATACGACCAACGTAAACGTACAGGCCACCGGCATATTTACTACCGATGCAAGCCTCCCTGTGGCCGGGGCAACGTTCAGCGTGAACGGGACCCTCTACACTTGGGTAACAGGGAAAACTCCGAACACGGAAGGCGAAGTTCTGATCGGCGCGACCGTGGCCGACTGCCTGACCAATGCGAAGAACGCCGTCAACGGGGACGCAGGGACCAAGGGAACCACGCACTTCTGCACGGCCAATGCCTATGCAACGGCGGCGGCCGACGCCACGAAGATAACGGTAACAGCCATTCTGCGGGGAACGGTCGGAAACGCCTATACGCTCGCCGTGTCTGGAACCGCTTGCCATCTGACCATAAGTGCGGGGACGATGGGCTCGGGGGCTGGGGCGACGGCCGGCGTCGATGACACCGTTACTGTTGCCGGGAAGGCCTACAAGTTCGTCGGCCAAACTCCCGCGAACGAAGGCGAAGTAAAGGTCGGGTCTGGCGCGGCGGTTTCTCTGGCCAACCTTGCGGATGCACTCAACCGAAGAGCGGCCAGTGTTTTGGACGGGTCCTCCTATAAGGTTGCGGCCCGGCATCCGCTGGTGTACTCGACCTACCTCGGCGCTGGCTATGTAATGAGCCTATTTGCCGGCGTTGCCTTGGACACGAACCCCAGCACCTTCGTACCCAACCCCGGGGAACTCGGCAACCAGATTACCTTGGCCAAGTCGGCAACCACCCTCACCCTGTCCGGAGCAACCTTCAACGGCGGCGTGAGCGATGCGTCCGCGAAGATCAAGGCGCTGGTCGAACAGAACAGCAACTTCGATATCCCGCTCACGACCGAAACGGCGCTCCTGACCACCCTGCTTGGGACCACGGGGGCGAACCTCGCGGCCAAGCTCGCGGCGGCAACGGCGGCGGCAACCACTTCCGAACAGGGCGTCGTCGAATTCGCGACGGCGGCTGAGATTGTCGCGGCGTCCGATGATACCCGGGCCGTGAACGTGAAACAGCTTCGGGACGCGATGGACCTCGCTGGAATGTTCATCATGAAGCGGACGAAGATGCCTGACGGGGGAACTGCCCTGTATTCTCAGGACGCTTGGTCGACCACGGACACATGGGGGAGCGATGGTTCTCCTTCTCCTTCGGTGGCTGGTGGAGTAATCACATTCAAGTATAACTTGTATAAAACCATTGCCAGCATCTATGGTAAGACAATAATTCTAAGGATACGATGTACTTCGGGGAATACGACATTATATGTCAAAGCCCCTGCCGCTGAAACCTATCTTCTGGCTACGGTAGCATTAACGCAGAACCAGTGGACCAATGTTTCGGCGACAATACCTGCGGCCATGAGCGGATCACAGGTATTGCTTAAAGGTGGAGCCTCGGACGTATTCGAGATAGATTGGGTATGGGTCGGAGATCCCGACGCCACAACGAAACAGTTCTACCTTGCCGGTTCGCTATCCGAAGAGGCCACCCGAATCATAGACAGAATTGGAGACTCGCAGGGTACTGGTGTTGCGGCAAGCGGGACTATCTCGGCAGGGACAGGAAACTTCGCTGTAGATGATACGGTCACAATCGGTGGTAAAGCGTTTACCGCAAAAGATACGACCGCCAACTTGACCGCAGAGGGCCATTTCCTTATTAGTGATACGCTGGGACACTCGATAGAGAATCTTAATCGCGCGATAAACAGAACAACTCCCGCAACCTACGACAAGTCCGTAAGCGGTTCTGATCCCCGATACTATTGCACGGTGGCCCATACGCTTGTTTCTTCCGCGATGCCCGGAGCAACCATAAATCTTTCAGCCCTCCTCGTAGGAGAGACCGGGAACTATATCACCCTTGCTACAAGTGTTTCTGCGAAAGCAGTTCTTTCCGGCGCAACACTAACAGGGGGAATATCCGACGCCGGCGCGAAGCTGTCATGGTTGGTTTCCCGGTCCTCTCAACTTCTTGCCGCGAAGACAACCTTGACGACGGCTGACTATATCACCCTTCTCGACGCGGCCGATGGCTTGTTAAAGAAGAAAATCACCGTTGCCAATCTCTTGACGACCCTTGCGGCGACGACTGATGCCGCCGGATTCGCGGAACAACTTCTTGCCGCCGAAATACTCGCGGGCTCGGATACAACCAGATTCATGGGTGCAAAGGGGTTGCTTGATTCCCTCGCCCTTGACGGGATGTGGATTCCCCGAAGGGTTAAATTCCCTGACGGGGCGACGGGCGCAGAGTACAACAAGACATCATTCGGAACTACGGATACATGGTCGGTCGGTGATGCAAACTCTTCGCTTTCGGCTGTTTCAGGAAAGCTCGCCCTAGCCATAACCGGGGGAGCATCGGCCTACCGTCTGATTAGAACCAGCACCCTTGCGGTGGGGTCTGGATTTATCGGGATTGAAATTAACACAAACTCCAATGTAACAAAAGTGGAGTATTACAACGGAACGGGATGGGTGGAACTTACAACCAAAAACATTGGGGCAACGTTCTCCCGGTATTATGCCCATACCGCCATTGCGGTAGGATATGCCTTTTTGCAGTTCCGGTTCACCGTGTCGGGCAACACGACGATCAATACTACCGGAATTTATTATGGTATTCCCTCCTACTTGTTTGGGTCCATATCCGAAGAAGGGGAAAGGATTGCCACGCAAGTTGCCGATGCCACGGGGGTCGGTAAGGCCGCCGGGGCCACGATTCTGTCGAACCATACCAATGTAACGGATGGTGACACGGTAACGATCGCTGGAAAGACCTATATCTTCAAAACGACACTAAGTACAGGACCAACGGTTGAAGGAGAGGTCTTGAAGGGGGCCATCTTTGCCAACACCCTCGACAGGCTGGCGGCCGCGATCAACCATACGGGAACCCCCGGAACAGACTATACGGCGGCGGCCGCTCATCCTCTGGTTTGGGCTCAGGCAACCCTTGGGCCAAACTACGATATGGTCTGGCTCTATGCGAGAACCGCCGGCGCGCTCGGGAATCAACTAACCCTCGCAAAGTCAGCCGTTACCATCACGCTTTCCGGGTCCACCTTCTCGGGGGGATACTCCGATGCGGCGCGGAAAATACAGACAATATCGGCCAATGCCAATGGCGATATTGCTCTTGCGGCTACTGATATCGGGTTTATTCAGATAGTAGACGCGGCCATCGGGGCAACGACGGTCCCCGGAGCGGCAGGAACGTGGTGGCTATGGGAAATCCCCGGCTCCTACGGGGCTACGATAGGATCGGCCAAGCGCGGGAAGGCTGAAGGCGGAACCAGTTTGACGGTAGCGGGAGCTAACGCTACGATATGGTATCAGCGCACAAGCTGAAAGGAGTAGATATGTACGAAGAAAAGCTGGAAATCAAGATTCGGGAAATGTACGCCGACGGTCGGTTCTCAATCGGGGTATACAAGGTTGTCTACAAGGACGGGGTGGAATATGCCCGATCGCAACCCGAGGGGCTTGTCCTCGGTGTGGGCCAAGACCTCAATTCCCCGATTCAGACTGGCTTGGGAGAACTGACGTTCGCTCAATACCCCAACGAGAAGGTTTTCATCGAGGGCAAGTGGAAAGAGCTTTCCCCGGCGTAAGCCGCTCCCCATGAAAAGATGCAAAGCGCCGGGCTGAAAAGTTACGGCGCTTTCTTCGTTGTGCTATGATGCTGGAAAAGGAGCGCGCATGTTCGACATACAAGGCTATTCGTATTCCATAGAGGATCTTGCCAAGGTCAACAAGGGGCTTCCTCTCGATCTGGAAGTGCTGGACTATCAGCCGCTTTCTTTACGGCAATACATCCTTATGAAGAAGAGCCTTGCGCTCTATGCGCGGTTCCTTGAGAAGGCCATGCCGGCCGGGATATCCCCGGGCGCGCAGAAGAAGGCCGCCGCGAAGCTCCCAGCGGGGCAACGATGGATCACGGTTCACCCGAACGGATCGAACGAAAAGGGCGTCCCGGTTCTGATTCAAGAGGACGGCGGGGGGACTGCCCATGTCATCGGCGGGGCCGGCGGCCGGATTAACATGCTGAAGCTGAATAAGGTGAAGAGCAAGGAAGAGTATGCCGACCTCGCCCGAGAGCGCCGACAGGCCGAAGCCGCAAGCAAGGCCGAAGAGAAGAAGATGCGGGAGATAAAGGAAGCTGGGCTGTCCCGGGAGGAAAAGACCAAGCTGAAGGAGCTTGACGAAAACAAGCGGGCGCTGGAAGAGAAAGAAGAGGCAGAGCGGCAGAAGAAGATATCGGAGGCCAAGCATAGCTTCCTGAAGACCGTTGCCGGCATGCTGGGCTGGGAAGACAAGACCGAAGAGATAAAGGCGAAGTATCTGGAATCCCGAAAGGCCGCAACGGAAGGCCTGAAGACCGCCCTCGAATTGGAGGACAAGGACCAGATAAAGAAGGCCAAGAAGAAAGTGAAGATCGTCGACAAGGGGTACGATCAAGCCATAAAGTCCTACGAGGCAAACATGATGGCGGCCGCGAAGAGTGCCGTAAGCGATATCCGAAGGGAGGCTGTTGCCGATGAACAGATACGGTCCGCGCTGGAAGAGCGCATCGGCGGGAAGACGGGTGCTGAAGCTGAAATAAGGACGGAATCCAAGAGTACGTCGAAGGGGTTCCTGACGGAATACGGGGATAGTGCCGAAAAGGCCGGCCTTACCAGCGAAGAGCTTTCCACGGAGAAGGAAGAATTGTTTCAGGAAAACCTTGACAGGATCGCGAATGAAATCGACCCCCGGCTTGCCGTAATGATCGAGAAGGGGGTGCAGACGAAGCGCCTTATCAGCGCGGCCAAGCGGGACCTCTATGAGCGTGAAAAGCTCGCGGAGCGGGTGACGGAACTGGACGAGAAAGCGGAAGTAATCAAGAAATATATCGAAATGAAAAAGGTCATCGAACAGGCAGAAGAGAAGCCGGCCGATGTTGAAGACCTTCAGAAGACCTTGGACGGAGTGGAGAAGAAGGAGGCGGACCGGGGCCTAAACTATGGCGACGGGCTGTCCATCGACTCCATGGCGACCATAGCCGACTTTGCCCGGGAACTGGAACAGGAAGCGACGAGGATTCAGACGGAGCGACAGGCCGGCGTGAACTCCTCCCTGCTCGAAAAGATCAAGGAAAACCCCAACGGGTCCGAGAAGTGGATAGCGAACGGGCACTTCCAAGGATTCAACCGGATCTCCCTTTCGGTGCTGAAGGACGAGGGCTTATCGCGCGACGTTTCCGATATCCTTGGGCTCCGGGCGAGCGCCCAGCTACTTGCAAGGATGATGCGGGACTCCCTTTCTTCAGAGGACTATTCCGACGCGGCCGAGGCCGTCCAGCGGTTCCACGCCGACATGGGCGAAAAGATGGTATCGCAAGCCGTGAACACCGCCGAAGAGCTTTTCAAGAAGGTGGAGGGCGTGGACAAGACGCTCGAAAACCTGAAGGCAACCAACCCCGACGACCTTGCCATGCTGAAGGAATTGAACGAAACAAGGATACGGTATCTCGATGAGGCTAACCGCGCGCTCGGGCAAACCCTTGGGGACCTTGAAGCGGAAGCGGCCATGGGCTCGATTATGAAGGGCGGCGGCCGCGCGGAGACGATAGACTCGAACCTTGGGGCAATATCCGGGGAAGACGCCATAGTTCGCATGCGCGCGCTCGGGCTCGCGAAAGAGGACTACCATATCGAGACGATCAACGGGGACAGGATCGCGACGATAAAGGAATCAGGGATCGAGAAGTTGACGAAGGCCATGGACCCGGAAGAACTGGCCATAGAGCGCGACGTGGAGGATATCAAGCGCGGCGTCTACGACGAAAAGGACTGGCTCCCTGCCGGCCTTGTGGCCCGGCCCATCGAGTCCTATCAGGACCCGGGCGTGGACCCCGAAGTCCCCGAGGGCGGCATCGACAATCAATCTCTGGCCGAAGACGCGAACGGGATGAAGGCGACACAGGAAGCGGCGCACCGGGCGCTCGGGGAAATGCCCGAGGGGCGGTTCGCCTTCAGCACGGTAGACGATCTTGACCCAAAGGACCAAACGGACCTCCGCCGGTATTGGGAAAACAATCTCCATAAGGGCTCGATGGCCGAAAGGCTGTCCGTTCGAGCCTATCAGGGCGAAAAGGGAACAACGAAGTCCGGGGCATGGCAGTCCTACCTTTCCGAAAACGGCGGCATCGAAGACGCGGCCTATGAAGCCATAAAGGCCGACATGATAAAGAACCACTCCGAAGAGGACATGTTCGGCGACAAGGACCCGCCGGCAATCACGAAGGTAAACCCCGCGAATATCGAGTCGTATCGCGGCCGCGTGGAAGGGGCGGGCGATCTTTTCGACGAAATAGACACCCTCGAATCGGCGATATCTTCAGGGCAGTTGACCTCATCGGTTGAAACCGCGCAAACAGAACTGAACCGGCTGAAAGCCGACTTGCCGACGAAGCTGGAAGACCTCCGGAAGGCGCAGTTGCGCGACCACTACCACAAGTGGATGTCCGGGCACTCGGAGACTGAATACGCCGCCGGCGAGGGCGGCGAGCGCCATGAAGACTCCCCGTGGGCTGAATACGTCCGCATGCACGGCGATGTAGGGCGGGCGCAGTCGGCGGTGCTGGAAATCATCAAGGGCCGGTTCACGGACAAGTTCGCGAAGCAGTACGGCCGGGTGACGAAGAAGCCGCTGGCAACCCAGAAGGCCAAGATAGCCGAATATCGCGGGCACCTTCTCGGCATGCTCGGGAAGGAAGATCGCGACAGCGTGATAAACAAGGTCCAAGCGGAGCTTGCGAGCGCCGGCGCGACGGTGGCAAACCGCTCTGGGGGCAAGTTCTCGACGGGCTCATGGAGAGAGAAGGCCATGGACCTGATAGAGCAACGCCGGAAGGACGAAGCCACTCAGGGACAAATGTTCGGCGAGTCGGACCTGAAGCAGGACGATGGGACCGAAAGGACCTCCATAGGGAAGCGCGCCGAAGCCCAGCTTGCTTCCGTCCTCCCCTCGCTCGGGCAGAACCAGCTACGCGGCCAAAAGTACGCGGTGAACACCATGCAAGCCGATGGGGTCCGCCAGCGGTCCATCAAAATGTTCGAGAAGACGAAGAGGATGAACCTGTCCTTCGGAACCGGAAAGGGGAAGACCATCATATCCATTGGGGCCTTCACCGAGCTTCATTCCAAGGGCAAGGCCAAGCGCGCCATATTCGCGGTGCCCTCGGTTGTCCAGAGCCAGTTCGGGAACGAGGTCAATGTCTTCTGCGAGCCCGGAAAGTACAAGGTCGCCTCCGATCCTTCGCTGGACCGGAAAGGCAGGATAGCGGCGCTCAAGGACCCCAAGAATCACATGGTTGTCCTCACGCACCAATCCCTGCGCGACGACCTGATATACCTTATGGCGGGGAAGATGGGGAAGACTGAAGATGAAGCCAAGGACGCCTTCAACGCCATGTCCGAGCCCGAGCGCGCGAAATACTTGGGCGAAACCGTGAAGGAAAATGGGATCAACTTCGACATGCTCACCGTCGACGAGGCGCACTATACGTCGAACCGGAAGGGCAAGGAAGATTCCACGCTGTCGAACGTCATGGACGCGCTCAACAAGAATACCGAATACTTCATGGCGCAAACGGCAACCCCCGTGAAGAACGACATTTCGGAAGCCTTCGACATGCTCCACAAGGTCGCGCCCGGGCGATTCAACGACCGCAACGAATTCATGAAGAAGTACGGCGTCGATACCGACTTCGCGCGGGACTCCCTACAGCGGGTTATCTCCCGATACAACTACGCTTCGCCGTCCGTCACGGGCGTGAAGTCCAACCGGACGAAAGAGGCTATCAGGCTCACCACCGAGCAACAGCAAGCCTACGATGACGTTGAAAGCGCCTTCAGGCGGGCGTCTCGGGCGGAAAAGTCCGGCCGGGTCGATATCGAGGCGATGAAGATCCTTTCCCCAAATAGCTTCAAGGCTCACCCGGAAGCGGAACACGAAGCCTTGGCCAAGCGCCTTCAGTCCGCCATCGGGACCATCAAGGAAGAGGCCTTGAACCGCGTCGTGAACACCTTTGATCCGAAGAACAACGGGAAAATAAACCGCCTGATTGAATTGGTCGATTCAAAGCGGTATGCGGCCGACAATGAGAAGACCGCCGCGAAGAAGGGCGACAGAGCCCCCGGGGTAGTCTTCGCGCACAACCTAGCGTCCGTGGAAGCCCTGCGCTCGGCCTTCGCCGATAAGGGGCTCCGCGTCGGGGTTATTCAGGGCACGATGAGCGGCGCGGAAAAGGAAAAGGTGAAGCAGGGGTTCAACCCGCCGAATCCTTCCGAGCGCGAATACGATATGCTGGTCCTTTCCGATGCCGGCGCGACGGGCTTGAATCTCCAAAATGCCAAGTTCCTCATAAACTACGATCTTCCGCATACGGCATGGGTGAAGACTCAGCGGGAAGGCCGCATTGACAGGATGGGACAGGCCCACGGGGAAATTGATTACCATGATCTTGTTTCGGACACCGCGCACGAGTCGAAGAAATGGGATCGAATCCAGCGCAAGGAACGGCTGGGAGCGATCTTCCAAGATGATCCCGGGGATACGGACGATACAGGCCTTGCGTCGTACCTTGCGGCCGTGAAGCAGGAGCGGTACAACAATGGGATGGAGGAAGCGGCATGACCAACATGAAAAAACTGTACGCGGCCCTCGCGAAGACGAAGACGCTACGGGCTCACGCGGAAGCCTGTAACGGTGCGATTGCGAAGCGCGCCGGGGAATGGATCGAGAAGACGGACCCCATAGCAGAGCGCCTTTCGGCAACGGACGCGGAAGCCTTGGAGCCCGGATACAATGCCGCCGCCGCGATGAAGCTCGCCCGGGGTCGGGGCGTACTGCGAAGATTAAGGGGCGGTGCTTGACAATCGGTCCGGTATGATTTATGAAGTAAAGTAACATTCGATAGGGACGTTCAAGAAAAGGGCGCAATTTCTCCGGCTTGCCGGGGCGGTTGTGCCCACTTTTTTATTAGGGCCTTAATATCAGGGCGCAATACCTCGCGGGTATCCGTGAGCAGTTGCGCCCTTTTCGTTTTTGGAGGGCACTTTGGCTGGATTCGACGATCGAATCTATCTCGATCTTCTCATGAGCAAGTCCATTGAAGTGGACGCCCATGGGAATTACATCATCGAAGCCGAAGCGTCAAACGAAAACCTCGACTACGACGGCCAAGTGGTCCTGCAAAGAGCCCTGATGGATTCCAAGGACTACTTCCTGAAGAACGGCGTGATTTCTTGGGATCATCTGCACCTGAAGAACAACGACCCCGGATTCATTATCGGAGAGCCCCTTTCCGTGGAAAAGCGCGGGACCAAGACCATCGTGAAGGCCATCCTCTACAAGGGGAACAAGATCGCCGAAGACGTGGTGGCCAAACTGCGCAACGGGTCCACCATCATCAAGACCTCCGTGGGCGGCCGCCGCCCGGTCATCGTTACTGACTTCGATACCAAGCTCAAGCGAGCCGTGGAAAAGGTGGCTTCGGTCCTGTGGGATGAACTCGCTATCACCTTCAAGCCCGTCAACCAGACCCTTTCCCCGGTCACTCTTTCATCGGCCGCTTTCGTGAAAAGCCTCTCGATGGGATATACCACCGATTCGGCCACCGCTACGGGCGGCGCGGCCCTCGGGGTACAGGACCTTCAGGGGGCGGACAAGAGGAAGAAGGCCATCCATACAATCGTAACCGCCATCGCCGTTGGCGATGTCAGGACGCCGGAAGAGGGCTTGTCGGTTCTAGCCGAAGCCGGCGTTGGATCAAAGGAGGGGAGCGACATCCTTGAGGAAGTCGTGAACCGCCGAAAGAAACTACAGGAGGTGTTCAGAATGGACGCCAATCTCACCAAGTCCTTCGATGACGCCATCGACGAACTTGAGAAAGCGATGAAGGGCGCTTCTGCGATGCCCCCGGCTCCGATGCCCGCCCCCGCTCCCAAGGCCCACGTCGAACCCGACGCGGACAATGCCGGCGGACCGAGCGACGGCGACGAGGACAACGAAGAAGGGAAACCCAAGGAAGGAGAGGAAGAGGGCGAGGGCGACGAGGGCGAAATGCCTCCCGCGATTCCCCCCACTCCCCCCATGAAGAAATCGGGCGATGAAGAGGAATACGAATTCCTCGATGTTTCCCCGGTTCTCGCATCCATGGCGAAGAGCCTGAAGTCCCTCCGTGTGGAACTGAAGACCCTTCAGGACGCGAACAAGGCGCAGGGCGAACTGCTGAAGAGCATCGGCAACATGAACGTCCAGTCCGCGCAATTCCTCAAGAGTCTGGCCGACCAGCCCGGCGTGAGGAAGTCCGTCGTCAGCAAGCAGGAACGGTTCGGCAACAGGGAAACCGCAGAAGACGGCAAAATGTCTCCGGCGGAAATCCTTCGCAAATCCACTCTGGCACTCAACGAAGGGAAAATCACCCTCCGGCAAGCGACAGTCACCGAAGATCGCGTGAACAAGGGATTGGATGTCGAGCCCGAAGTGGCCTCGATACTCAAGTCTCTCTAAATAGCCCACAAGGAAAGGAGAAAGAAAATGGGTGGTCTTTTCGATGGAAGCAACCAGAAAGTCGGCGACGTGGGCTACGGCTCCGTAATCGGCGACGAACTCATGAAGGCCCTGTCGGCCGGATACGGAACCGACAGCGCGAGCATGACGGGAGGCCGCGCTCTTATCCCGCAGGATATCGAGCGGAGCGTCATCAATGCCCTCGCGGTCAAGAAGCAGGATTTCAAGCTCATGAATCTGCTCAAGAACGAGAAGGTCGGAAGCACGGTGCATGAATACACCCGCCGGAACGACGCCGGCGCGTTCCAGCTTATCTTCGGAACGGAAGGCGCGAACGCAAGGGATACCAGCCAGACCCTTGAGCGCGTGACCAAGCTGGTCAAATACATGCAGACCTATCGCCAGATCACGCTCCAAATGCGTGTCGCGAAGACGCTGGAAGACGCCGAAGCCTCCGAGAAGGAAGCCGGGATCTTCACCGTCCTCAAGGGCGCGGAGCATGGTCTTTTCCACGGTCACTCGGCCTCGGTCCCCCAGCAATTCGACAGCGTACAGTCGCAAGTCCTTTCGTCCGTCGGACCCAACGGCGCGATGAACGTCTACGACATGCGCGGAACGACCCTCCTTGCGAACGGCGAGAAAGCGTTCAAGGAAGTCGCCCGCATGGTCTACGACAACGGCGGTTTTCTGACGCACTCCTTCATGCCGACCATCCTCGCGTCCGACATGCAGGATGTCGTCAAGGACCGCATCCGCTTCAACACCGGCGACAAGGCCGGGACCAACGTGGTCGAGAACTACCCGACCCCCTTCTCCGACGCGATCCTGATCGCCGGCAAGGAAGCGGGACCGGACAAGATGTTCTTCGCCCGCAACGGTATCACCTCCATCGGCGCGGCCGCTGACAAGCCCAACGCGCCCTCGATCGCGGGAGTCGCCGCCGGCGATGCCGCCTCGCAGTTCGTCGCCGCCGACGCCGGAAACTACACCTACGCCGTCCATGCGATCGACGAGAACGGAATCTCCGTGGCCTCCGGAACCGCAACCATCGCGGTCGCCGCTGGCGACAAGGTGACTGTCACCATCACCCACGACGTGACCAAGCCGGGAACCGGCTACATCGTCACTCGCGGGAAGAAGGGCGTGGCCACCGATCTGCGCGAGATTGGCCGCATCGCGAAAGCCTCCGGCGCAACCTCCGTGTTCGTGGACTATAACGCGGTTCTCCCGGGAACCGGCGACATCCTCCTCCTCTCGCACGATGTCGCTTCCCCGTCGATTCAGTGGGACCAGTTCCTTCCCGCGATGAAGTTCGACCTGTACCCCACCATGTCGGCCATCATCCCCTTCCTCATCGTCATGTTCGGTACGCCGGACGTGAAGGTGCCTTGGTTCCACGGCGTCATCCGCAACGTTTCCGATCAGGGCCTTGCTTGGTACTAAGCTGGGCTTCGAGCATGCAACCCGGGGCCGCCTCAGATATTGGGGCGGCCTTTGTCCTAAAGGAGAAAGCAAATGGGTTCTATATTTGACAGGATGAAGTCGGCAAGCCCCCTCTGGAAGGCAATGCGGGATCGCTTCAACAACCTCATCACCCTCGCGAACACCACCCGCGCCGTCCTGATCGGGCTCAACCCCCATCTTACCGACGACGTGACCAATACGGCGGCAACGCCCGCGCTTTCGGCCGTTCTGAACGCCGAAACCATGCGCGATGCCCAACAGTCGCTTTATGTGGCCTACGAAGCGCATAGGGCCTCGGGCACCTACCATGCCGCCGCCGACAGCACGAACACGATGGCGTCCCCTCCCACGGCGAAGTCAGTCTATGACCTGCTCAACAACCTCAAGACGAAGTACAACGCACATAGGGTTCTGACCGGCTCCTCCGTCCATGGTGCGGCCGACTCCACGAATGTGGTTTCCGCCGCCGATGCCGACACGAAGGCCAAGGCCGTCACGCTTGCCAACGCGATACGGACGGCATACGAGGCCCATCGCATCCTCACTACCTCTTCGGTCCATGGCGCGGCCGATGCCACGAACGCGGTAACGGTAGCCGCCGTCACTTCAGCGTCGACGTGGGTGGAGATTGCGGCCCTCGCCGACAATATCAGGACCAAGTACGAGGCCCACCGCATCCTCACCGCCGGAAGCGTCCATGGCGCGGCCGACAACACGAACTCGGCGACGGTTGCGGCTGTCGGCACCGTAGACACCCTCGACATTG
>CAIYET010001006.1 GCA_903925285.1 Candidatus Hydrogenedentota bacterium
CTTGACCTTGCCTTTCGCCTCGTGAATCTTGCCTTCTGCGTTGTCTGTTGTGCTTGATTTCATGGTAGTTCTCCGTGTTGATTGACCGGTCGGCCAACCCTGACTGACCCGATCTTGTTCATACCGACAGCAAATCCTTTCCAGGGCGCATACCCCGTAAAGGCTGCCGCCGTGACTGTCGCAGCCGCCTGCGGCCATTTCGTCAGCGTTATTGTGGCAAGCGCAGGTAAAGTCCAGGCAAAGATGCGGCAACAATTGGGCAAAGAATTCCGTTCTCTGTAAAGGGCGCGATTCTTTACTGAATCCTTACTCGCACTTTGCCCGCACTTCATGTTCCCTTGCTACCTTGGGACAGCGGTCGGCATGTCGCCACCGCATGGATGTTGGCGCGCCCGCCCGGACGCACAACTGGAATCGGGGCAATCCCCATAAACCAAGAATGAATCGAGGAAACACAATGACACGGAAAGTAAAGTATCCCTTGGCGATTGCGGCGGCTATGGCCGCACTGTTAGTGATTAGCATGTCTGCGCGCGCATCGGGGGCCGATGACGGGATCAAGTCGTCGTTCACGCAGAGCTACGTCAATAAGACCTATCTCAAGGACGATGCAGTCAAGATTGAGGCCAAAGATGGTGTCGTCACGCTGACCGGGACGGTGGCCGAAGAATCCCACAAGACATTGGCTCAGGAGACTGCGGCGAATCTGGCCGGGGTCACCCGTGTGGACAACCAACTCACGACCAAGACCCCGGTCTCCGTTGAATTGTCGGATGCTTGGCTCGGCGGAAAGGTGAAGCTCGCACTGCTATTCCACCGCAGTGTCAACGTCGTCAAGACCAACATCGACGTGAAAGATGGAATCGTGACGCTTAAAGGCGAGGCTTCAAGCATGGCCCAGAAGGAACTGACTACGGAATATGCGAAGGATGTCGCAGGCGTGAAAGGGGTCAAGAATGAGATGACGGTAGCGGCGACTCCGGAACCGGCAACGCGAACCGCAGGCGAGAAAATCGACGACGCGTCCATCAGCGCACAGGTCAAGATGGCGCTTTTGACCCATCAATCGACGAGTGCCGCCAAGACCAAGGTCCAGACACGGGATGGCGTGGTCACTTTGACTGGCATCGCAAAGAATGCGGCCGAGAAATCCCTGGTCACCAAGCTGGTCGAAGACATTCAGGGCGTGAGCAGCGTGAAGAACGAAATGACCGTCGAAGAGGTCAAAACCAAGTAGACGGACCGATAGTCGCCGACTGGTACAGGAGGTGCCAGCCGGCGGCAAATCCTTGCACTCCAAGTAATTAAAGAAAGAATGAATGACATGTGCATGCGAAACGTGCTGATTCTTGGAATCGCTGTCTCGGCGCTGGCCACAGCCGCGATCCTTCTGTCCGGATGCGCAACCTCCCCGGCAGAACGAAGTTTCCAAGTCCTGCCTGGACCCACTGCGCCAAGCGAGAGCGTCGTCATTGAGGCCCCTGAGGAGGAACGTCCGGGTTACGAAGAGTTCATCACGAAGGCACCAGTGGGCGCGACGAAGACAGAAGACGTGAAAGGAACGCCAGTCGCGGGTAAGACGCCAGATGGTCTTGTACATCATTCCAGGCGGGTTTGACATGTGTCTGACTTAATCACAAAGAGACCGGGGCGGCGGTGGAACGAAGGCCACTGGATGAGGCATCACAAATCGTATTCCCAAGATGAATAACAGAAAGGAACGAGTAATGGAATCGCCGAATCCATTCACCGAGGAGGAACAACTTCCCATATTGGAAAGGGCATTTCTGACTGTTTTGCCCATAGAGGAAGACAGGGCCATGAAGCACGACCCGGGACAGTCAGCCGGTGACATGGAGGAGGATGACGACTAAGCGGGCAAAGGAACTGTTGACCCACGTTCTATCCACCCCAAGTTGGTGTGACAGCACCCTCTGACTTGGAGCCCTTTTTTCATCGAGAAGCTGGTGCAACCACTCGGCCACCTGTTTCGGAGTTCGCCCCCGTTGGGGTTAGCCGTAGGTGTTGCACATCAGTGAGCGCTGGTTCTACAGTCAATAAGCCAAGGTCTCGATAACTGGTGGACAGGGTTACGCTTTCAGGAAAATCCGTTTACGGTACAGCGCATACAA
>CAIYET010001007.1 GCA_903925285.1 Candidatus Hydrogenedentota bacterium
AATTGGCCTTCACCGTCAACGGAGCGAGCATCACTGGCAACGGTACGCGCTGGGTCATTGCAGGGACCGATCCGATGGCCTACAACGAGCCAGGGAAACCGCCTCGTGTGCAAATCCAGGAAGAACCCGTAATAGTCGGCAATATCCTCGACCTACCCCCCCTCAGCATTTGCCTGTATCGTCTGCCTGCAAGATGACGAGGATTCTCGTTCGTAAGGAGAGAATCCCCGGTCAGGAGATCCAAGACCCCTGGACAGGATCGGGGGGATGCCGGTCGTATGCGAAGGAGAGTGCTTTGGCCCCTTTCTGGATAGCAGCCATGTGCTTGGTTGGCATTCTGTTTTGGACAGTGTGTCTTGACACTGCAAACGCGGAGGCGTGGCCGGACCTGCCCAAGACCAATGGTGAGGTTGTTATCCCTGCGCAAGACTGGCAATGGCAACCAGGTCCAAGAACCCTCACCGTTTATGTCCGGTATCCGCAAGGGACCTTGGAGGGTGTCCAACCGAACACAGGTCTCATGCTGAGCTTGCACAACTGGGGCGGCACGGGCTTTATTGGTACCGCAGACCCGGCTGTCCTTGCGGCGCGGTACAACGTGGTCGCCATCGGTGTGGACTACGTGCAGAGCGGTTCCTATGACCCCATGCATGACCCGCCCTACGATTTCGGATGGTATCAGGCGCTGGATGCGTTGCGGGGCCTCTACTTCGTGTGGCATGGCCTCGAAGCGATTGGGAAACCGTTTGACCACTCGCGTGTTTACGCTACGGGAGGTTCGGGCGGCGGGAACGTGTCGCTGATGGTCAACAAGCTGGCCCCGAGGACTTTCGCCTGTGTCATTGACTTGAGCGGAATGGCGAAGCTGGCCGACGACATCGCATTTGGCCTACCAGGGCGGACCCAAGCAAATGCGGGGTACTGTCGAGACCCGCAGAGCAGACGCTATCTGACGCCGGATGACCAAGCCCTCCGTTTTGTGGGCCTTCCGGACCATGCCGCGACGTTGAAGCGGTTGGGAAACACGGCCAAGGTCGTCTTGGTGCACGGTGTTGAAGACGACTCATGCCCGGTCGAAGACGTAAAGGAGATGGTGGAGAACTTGCAGCAGGCCGGTCTGGATGTCGTGCCACATTTCATTACCAAGGCTGACGTTGACGGCAAGGTACTCAAGGATTGCAGGCACTCGCTGGGTGACCGGACGCTTATACTTCAGCATTTCGCAGACACCTACCTCCTTCCGGATGGCATCGGCGCGGCTCACCGGAAAGACAAGGCCGACTTTGAATTGCGCGACGAGTGTGTGCGCTACAAGACCCCAGACGGATACTTTGTGGTCTCCTATACTTCGGGCTACCCCGTGGGACGATATGAGGCAGATGCGCCTACCGGCACATTGAGGTGAATGAAAGACCACCCCGAACAGGAGGTAGAACAGATGCTTGTTCGTGCATTCTGGCCAAGATGGCTCTGGAACGAAGTTGATGGCTTCTGGGTGGAGGCATTGTAGGAATTGCAGTTCGCCACTCCCTTGTTTAAGATACCGGTAGGGCTAATATGCGAGAAGGAGAATAACCAATGCCAAAGAAAACGTCCGCCAAGAAACAGAAAAGAGTCTTTCGTTCAAAAGAGGAAATCCAGCGCATTCTGTCTGAGGTTTCCGCCGCTCAAGCCGCCGGCTCCATGCTTATGGCCACTCTGAAAGAGATCAACATCCCCTACAACACCTACAGCAAATGGGTCAAGAGGTTCGGAGAATCTGCGGAAGCACCTGCGCCTGTCGCCAAGAAAGCCACGGCAAAAAGTGTCGCCAGCAAGAAGGCAAAGCCGGGAAGGGTCCGCTACACGCCAGAACAGAAGGGCGAGATGCGCCAGCGTGACAAGGCGCTGAAGGCTGAGGGGAAGTCTGATGCGCAGGTTGCAAAGATTCTCAGTATCGCCAAGCCGACCCTCTACAGGCTGCGGAAGGTTGAAAAGATGCCTGCTATCAAATCACGAGGTAGTGCCACTGTAAAAGGTCACATCAAACTATCGCCCGACAACCCGATGTACCAACTCGCGGTAGCTCACGAGCGACTGATGGCCGTCAACAAACAGATTGGGGCGTTGACGGTGGAACGGGACAAGCTGGCCGGGGAGATGGAGCAGATGATGAAGAAGGCGACGGCGGTGTGCCCTGGATTGAAGGGCGCGAAGAAGTAGCCGGATAAGGCAGTCGGCGGTTGGCAAGGAAGGGCGCGAACTCATGCTTGGTCTTAGGCGTGCACACTTGGGGCCGCTGGCGGTACTGTTATCGGTGCTAATCCCGTTCAGCGTGTATTTTGGATATCGTCGAAACTACGAGTTCCTCCTATACCTGGGGGTGATTGTCTTCTTCCTCGTGGTGATCGCGCTGACCAACGGACGCGTGCGATATCCCTTGTCCATCCTCTGGGGCCTCGTGGCATGGGCCATTCTGCACCTGTGCGGCGGGGGGATTCAGATCGGAGATGGGGTGCTTTACGGGGTGATGCTGGTGCCGCTCTCGGACACGGTTCCCATCTTTCGATACGACCAGTTCGTGCACATCATAGGGTTTGGCGTGGCCACCCTGGTGATGTACCATCTACTGGGACCGCTGCTCCGCCCGGATCTGCGGCACTGGACCGCGCTCTCCATCGTGGTGACCATGGCGGGGCTAGGTGTAGGCGCGCTCAACGAGATCGTTGAGTTCATCGCGACCTTGCTGATGCCAAAGACCGGCGTGGGCGGATACCTCAACACGGCTCTTGACCTGGTCGCCGACTTGGTGGGGGCGGCTCTTGCCGTAGTCTCCTTGCGCCTCGGCTACTTCCGCCCTACCTCTCACCTCTTGCCCGCAAGGTCAAAAAACTCAACCGACCCATAAGCAACTTCCAATGATTTGAGTTTCTCTGAGTGTTACCCAAGCGTTATTCGGCGAATCGTTTGTCGCTTGAGATGGACTGCACCATCACATGCCCCTCCAGAGTCCCGACAGTGCAAAGTCACATCAATACCGCAAGTCGGTGGACCGCATCACCGATACGAACGCCGCGCTACGCGCCCCACACACTACATGTCCCTCGTCCATGTCGCACGATTCCCGCAAGCAGAGAAGCGATGGACCATGTGCAGATCGGCATTGGTACTCCCGAAGAGTGATTCGACGATCACTTTTGCGATTCAAGACATCGGGCTGACCTCTTGCTTACCATAGAATGATGCTCAGGAAACGCGCCAATCAGTGCCGGATGAGTTTTCGGGAAGGACAACAGCCAATCGTGAGTATCACTATTTATTGAACTGCGATGCCACCATAGATCTCTATAGCTGTTCGTACGGACTTTCAAAGAGCTGCTTGGCCCCCTCAAATGAACCCGTTTCGTATCCGCGTTTGAACCACCGCAAGCGTTGGGCGGATGTCCCATGGGTGAACGAATCAGGCACGACAGATCCACCCGCCTGCTTTTGCAATCGATCGTCGCCTATGGCGCTGGCCGCTCGCAATGCCTCCTCGATGTCGCGCGGCTCGATCACCTTCTTCGACTTCTCTTCAAAGTGGGCCCAGACTCCAGCAAGATAATCGGCCTGCAACTCGAGCCGGACAGACAGGCGGTTCGCGTCCGCTTCACTTGATTGCTGCTGCTGCGCGTGGACTTTATCGCTGAGCCCGACCAACTTTTGAACATGATGGCCGATTTCGTGGCTAATCACGTAAGCCGCGGCGAAGTCGCCGGGTGCACTGAACCGTTCTTTCAGATCGGCAAAGAATTCCAGATCAAGGTAGACATTCTCGTCTAAAGTACAGTAAAAAGGACCGACTGCCGCGCTCGCAAGTCCGCAGGCAGATTCCACCCGTCCGCGAAACAGGACAAGTGTGGGTTCGACATACTGGCTCCCCTGTTGACGGAACAACTCGTGCCACACGTCTTCAGTGTCCGCAAGCACCACTTTGGCGAACGTGGCGGTATCGTCGTCGGCGGGACTCGCGGCACCGGAGGGAGAGACCGATTGCCCGTCAAGCAATCCCGAATCTATCAACACCTGAGGGTCGCCCCCGCTCAACCACAACATCAAACCCACAACAACAAGCGTTCCAATCCCGCCCCCTGCGACACCGACAGTCCTAAACGACCGGCGATCCTGGACGTTCGCACTGGTGCGGCGGCCTCTCCATTGCATGGCGTTTCTCCGTTTCGCCCAATTTCGGTGCGACGATCTTCACGGTATCTGTAGCCCTCTTTTTCGAGAACGCTATAGAAGTCCGGGTTCGCAAAGGCCGCGTCGCCCCGAAAGAACCCACGAATGCTCGCATCGCGTTAACAGGCCACTACCGGCTCCAGCACGCTACGCCAATCATCGGCACTGTGGACGTTCCCTACAACCTCAGTCTTTCAGAACGAACGTGACCTTCATGTGGACGCGGTACTCGGCGATTTCTCCTTTGCCGTCGAGCATGATCTCCTGATCCTGAATCCACGCGGATGTGACATTCTCGAGAGTTTTTTGCGCGCGGGCCAGTCCCTCTCGGATAGCAGCATCGAAGCTCTTGCTGGAAGACGCTTTGATCTCTGTGAAACGTGCGACCGACATGGGTAACCTCCTCCGTTTATAGGCTGTGCGTTGTCTGGAAACCTTATGGCTTTGGCGACTCTGTCCGGCAGCCACTGTCCAGTTCAAGATATTATGCCGGACTTGCGTAAATGCAGGGCAAAGGATTCGTAAATTTTAGGTAAAGTATTCCGTTGAGCGTGAAATCGCACCGGTACCGGCGTCAGCACGCCTCGGCGATTGTCGGCAAGGGTTGGGCCTCAAACTTTAGCCGGGTGGCAGAACGTCGCCTTATCGCTCGTTGCCGCGGTCCGTTTCCCCGCCATCATCCCCCGAATCTGGTATTCGTTCAAATCGGGCTTTCCCCTGAGCTTTGCCCTCGTCCCCGCAGGCAACCCCGCCAATGCCAAGAACTGTCCAACCCTCGTCCTCGACATGCCGACATACTGTGACAGTGCCGTCCGGGTTGCCACGACTTCTCTTGCCAGCAAATCATTCAGCCACTCCCCAATCTGCACGGGAGTGAATCGTAAGACATTACTCTCAAATGAGTTGCGGCGAAACTCGAAAGTCAATAGGGGGTTATAAACACCCCCCCTAATGGGCTGCCACTCTTCAGTCCCTATTTTGCAGGCACTTACAGTGATCTTCCTCGCACACCCCATAGGGGAGTCGAACTTTTTGCTGTGCCCGGCGTCTCTCCCCCAATGAGTCTCGGAACGTTCCGAAACAATTCTTCTGTTACTGCAGGCCGGACAAAAGGTTGTGCCATATGAACCAATGGTATAATCAGCCTTATTCTTCGATGTGGCCAGCGAATTGGGACGTAGAGCATGATCCGCAGCAGCAGTTTCGCGAATTTACGCAGTGCTTCAATTCTGTTGCTGGCATTTCTAGCGATAGGCTGTTCATCCATCAAGGAAACCGCCGGAAACATCAATGAAGAAGTCGGAAGCCGGATACACACGCAAACGCTGCCGCTCAATATCGTGTTAGTGCGGGATATTTCACCAGACCTGGGATTTCTCAAACCCGGACAACCAATACCGCCTCAACTTGCCAGTCACGAGTTCTTCTTTTCGGAAGAATGGCCGTCAATCGAGGACCTAAAGGCGGAAATGGGCGGAGTGATTGGCGAATCACTGGTCAATCTCGTGCAGATAACGTCCGTCAGGTTAGAATCTGTGGCGCTATCGGCCTCAGCGGGCAGTTTCGGATGCATTAAGGCAATTGACTTGACGGTGATCCTGCCCGATTCCTCTACCGTAGCTTTTCACGGTCAACGGTCCCCCGATCCGTTAGAACTTGTCTTCATACCGGAAAATGGACCTGATTTGATTGCTCTGGTGCAGCAATACGGGGGTAAGAAGACCCGTGTTCAGCTTAGGTTTTCAGCCAAGGGCAATGTACCGAATCCCGAACCCGTATTTGATGTCGCAATAAGAGCGCTAGTCGTTCTTGAATTCTGAATGCGGGGAGACTGTTGGCACCATGATGCGTGCTTCTAGGAGGGTAGAATGCAGTGCGAGATGTGCGGCACGGAGGTTAAGGAAGGCGAGAGTGTGGAATGCGCCAGTTGCGGAGCAGTCCTTTGTTCCGGCTGCGACATTGGTGGGTTTTGTGCCAACTGTGCTGGCGGCGAACTGGATTGATGGACGCATTCTTGAGTCGAGAGTCAAGCTGACCAGTTGCGTGAGGTAACGTTCAGGTGACGAAATAGGAAAGGAAGGGAAGATGAAGGTTATCGCATTCAATGGAAGTCCAAGAAGAGGCGGCAAGCTGCACAGCGTGGATATCGAAATCTCGGAGTCTTCGAGCTTGCAAAGCACGAGGATATGGAGAAGTATGCGCCGTTTCACATTTCCGTGGCCGCGACAGCCATCTATTCCGGCGTGCAAACCGTTTGCTACTCGCCGAAAGAGGCCGGAAGCTCTGAACCGGCCCTCAACATGACCAGTGAGAAAGCCAAGGAATTGCTCCAATACTTGGCGGACGTCGTGAAAAGGTTTGGTGTATGACAGGCTGTTGTTACTCCCTCGTCTTTCTTGCGGCGGCGCTCGTTTCTTCCAGTGGGGAAAAGATTGTCACGTCGGACTG
>CAIYET010001008.1 GCA_903925285.1 Candidatus Hydrogenedentota bacterium
GCGTGTTTTACCGCAGTCTTCCAGCAGGTCCCGGAAGGGTACATTGCGTTTATCGAGGAACTGCCCGGCGCCAACACGCAAGGCGCCACCATCGACGAGGCGCGCGCAAATCTTTCCGAAGCCTTCGAAATGGTGCTAGAAGCAAATCGAGCCTTGGCTGAAGAACAGCTTGTCGGCGTCAGCGTCATCCGCGAACCCATCGAGATTGGTGGGTGAAGCGCGCCGATCTCATACGCCACCTGCGCGATCAGGGTTGCGTGTTCTTCCGCGAAGGCGCCAACCATTCCGTATACATCAATCCTTCCGTGAAGAAAGTGTCCGCAGTCCCTCGCCATCGCGAAGTGTTCGATGCCCTTGTGTACAAGATATGTAGAGATCTCGACATCCCGCCTCCCCGCCTTTGAAGTCGCTCCAAAACCTCGAAATCATGCGCGAGTACGGCGAACCAGTCCCCGAACCCGCCAGCAAAGCCGCCCTCATCGATGTGCCCATCGCCGTGTAACGCCACGATCCGGCGTTGCATCGAAAGCCCCCGTGCCCGGCAGAAGACACGCCTGTGTTCTTCATGCCGCAATTCGACCTCTTGATAAATAGCATCTCTTGATATAAAGTGATGTTGGTGCACACGAGCGTTAGCGCTGAAATGCGACGAGCGGAGAAGCAAACGAGGCGCAGACTGGCGAACGGGAAACAGCAAAGCGGACGCAAAATGGTTATTGGTCCCATCTATTTCGTATTCTCCGTTTATTGGCAATCGAGAATCAAAGGCGCGACAAGATTAGATGGACACGTTCAGCCCTGAAAAACGATCATGGATCATGGCGCAAGTGAAGTCCGCCGGGAACAAATCGACGGAAGAGAACCTGCTTGCCGTGCTGCGGGAGCACAAGCTAACCGGCTGGCGAAGGTCATATCCGATTTTTGGAAAACCGGATTTCGCGTTTACGAAAAAGAGGGTGGCCGTGTTCGTGGATGGGTGTTTTTGGCATGGGCATCCCCAGAAATGCCGAGTGCCAGAATCGAACCGCGAATACTGGCTGGAGAAGATCAGCCGGAATGTGGCGCGTGGTAAGCTGGTAACGCGCACACTATGAAACTCAAACCGGACACCATAAGACAGCGCGACAGACAGATCCTGTGCGGTTTGTTCTTATCGCATTTTGATCATGCTGCCTTGGAATACCTTGGTTTCGAGAGTTTCACAGAGGCCTGCAATACTCTGGGTTACGCACTCCAGGCACGCCCCGCGTCCATTAAGAACTACCGAGACGAACTGGACCCATATTTCCCAAATCCACGCCAAGGCTGGCACAAACGCCCTCTTCGTGATCACTGTAGGCGCATTATGGATGACTACAAGGAAGCCACCCTCGCCCAACTTGGTGACCTCATCAAGGAGCTTCTATCTCCAGTCAACGAACTAGACTCGCTCCCGGAAGTCAAGCGTGTCCTGACCCATCGCGATGGCAGCGAATCGTCGTCGTTTGCCAAGAGGCTTATCACAGGCAGGGCTGCTGAGCAGTATTTTGTTTCCAATTATGAGCAGATGCCCGAGTTTTCAGGTCAATCACTCACTGATACAACTCTATGGGGGTGCGGTTTCGATTTTAAGCTTTCAACAGCGGAAAACGACTCATACTGTGCCGTCGAAGTGAAGGGACTTCGGGCACGGTTCGGGCAGATACAACTAACAGAACTGGAACATGAGATGGCTGGCGCCCTTACCAACAGGTATTACCTCGTATTGGTACGCAATTTCGCAGAGGATCCATTTCATACCATAATCAGAAATCCGACGCAGTGCGGGCTGGCATTCACAAGAGTTACGCGAAAGGAGGTGCGTTTTTCATGGGTAGCAAACGTCGCCAAGTGACCGAAGGTGTTGTGTACGTCTTCTCGTTGCCACCGGGGATGGTTAAAGCAGACATAACGTATGCAATCGACACTGCACTGCACGCTTCACGAAGTGGCCGGATATTGGGTTCAGGGATTTCGCTCTTCGATGATGGTACGATCACAATTGAGATATCGTCTCCCGATTGTGAGGATGCAGAATCTACTATATCGCGA
>CAIYET010001009.1 GCA_903925285.1 Candidatus Hydrogenedentota bacterium
ATGCCGGGAATGGCGGAGAATTCGTGCTGGACGTTCTCGATGCGGATCGCAGTGACCGCCGAGCCTTCGAGCGAGGCCAACAGAACGCGCCGCAACGCATTACCAATGGTCGTGCCATAACCGCGCTCGAAGGGTTCGATGACAAAGTGCGCAAAGCGCTCGTTCGCGCCGTCGTCGATTTTAACCCATTTCGGAGTCACAAAGTCTTTTGCAATCATGTATCTCAGCCTTTCGCCAATGGGCCTTTGTTTCTTGATCTGTGCCAGCCGACATCCGCCGTCAAAACACCCGTTAGACGCGGCGGCGCTTCTTGGGCCGACATCCATTGTGCGGGATCTTGGTGACGTCGCGGATGAGCGTGACATCGAGACCCGCCGCTTGGATGGCACGGATTGCCGATTCGCGTCCGGCGCCGGGGCCGCTGACGTAAACACGGACTTCTTTCATGCCCGCGTCGAGCGACTTGCGCGCCGCTTGTTCGGCGGCCAACTGCGCTGCGAACGCCGTACTTTTGCGGGAGCCGGAAAATCCGACCTGTCCCGCACTCGACCATGCCACCACGTTGCCTTGCATGTCGGTAATCGACACGATGGTATTGTTGAACGATGCCAGAACATGGGCGACGCCCGACGTTACGTTGATTGCCGAGCGGCGTTTCTTGGCCGTCTTGGTCTTGGCCTTGGTGGTGGCGGTGCGTTTTTCTTTGGCCACGCGTCGAATCCTCCTTATTTCTTCTTGATGGTCGCCCGCCGTGGACCTTTGCGTGTCCGGGCGTTGGTATGCGAACGTTGGCCGCGCACCGGCAAACCGCGCTTGTGCCGCTGGCCGCGGTAGCTGTTAATGTCCATCAGCCGCTTGATATTCGCGCTGACTTCGCGGCGCAGGTCGCCTTCCACCTTGTAGTCGTTCTGCACGACGGTGGACATCTTGCTAACTTCTTCGTCGGTCAGATCGCGCACCCGGGTATCGCCGCTGACGCCGGCTTTCCCAAGGATCTCGCGCGCGCGCGTCAAACCTATGCCGAAGATGGACTGAAGTCCGATTTCCACGCGTTTCTCGCGGGGAAGGTCCACGCCTACTACACGAGCCATGAATTGTTCTCTCCTACCGTTGTCGCGCCCTGGTTGCCCGCCATGGAACGGTTATCCCTGGCGCTGCTTGTGCCGCGGATTTTCACAGAGCACGCGAATAATCCCGTGGCGTTTGATAATCTTGCACTTCTCGCAAATCTTCTTCGTCGAACTACGCACTTTCATTGCCGTCACTCCATGCCCGCGCGTGCGCGGGGCGTCTCATCGTTTCCAGGCCGTTCGCGGCCGCATCATTTGTACCGGTACGTGATCCGGCCACGCGTCAGGTCGTATGGCGACATTTCCAGCTTGACGCGGTCGCCGGGCAGAATCCGGATGAAGTTCATCCGCATCTTGCCCGACACGTGGGCCAGTATCCGGTGCTTACTCTTAAGTTCGACCCGAAACATCGCGTTCGGGAGCGACTCGATCACCGTACCTTCGACTTCTATCGCTTCTTCTTTTTGCATGCTCTCCGTTACGAGGCGTGACCCAGAACGCCCCAACTCCGTTTGGGAGTCAGGCTCAGGATCTCCGCCTCTTTCTCGCCAACCACTATGCTGTGCTCGAAATGCGCGCTGGGCTTGCCGTCGGCCGTTACAGCCGTCCAGTGGTCGTCCAGCAGGCGCACTTCGTAGGTGCCCGTGTTAATCATCGGCTCGATCGCCAGGATCATGCCCGGTTTTAGCCGGGGTCCGCGGTCGCCCGTATCGAAGTTCGGGATCTGCGGATCCTCGTGCATCGACGTTCCGATGCCGTGACCCACGAATACCCGTACCACCGAGAACCCGGCCTTTTCCGCCGTGCGCTGAATCGCGCGCGAAACGTCTTGGAGCCAGTTCCCGGGCGTCGCCATAGCAATGGCGGCGGCGAGCGCGCGTTCCGTTACCTGGAGCAGGCGCAGCCGCTCTTTGTCGACCACACCGCAGGGCACCGTCAATGCCGCATCGCCGTGGTAGCCTTTGTAGAGCACGCCCACATCGATACCGACGATCTCGCCCGCGCGCAGTTTCCGTGGTCCCGGAATGCCGTGGATAATCACTTCGTCCACCGAGATGCAGGTGGCCGCCGGATACCCGCGATACCCCAGAAACGAGGGGATACCACCGCGTTCGCGGATCAATCGTTCGCCCAACGCATCCAGATCGCGCGTGGTCGCGCCGGGCGCGACATGGCTGGCCATTTCGTCCAACACGTCCGCCACGATCCGGTTCGCTTCGCGCAAAATCGCTATTTCGCGCGTTGTGCGAATGGCAATCACGGTTACCTTACGGTTTCTGCCGCTGACAGAATTGCTTCAATTTTAACGAAGACCGCATCGGGCGTGGAGTTCGTCCCGCCGACCGTCTTCAAAATGCCTTGCTTTTCGTAATAGGCGATAATCGGCTCTGTCGTCTCATGATAGACGCGAAGCCGCTCGCGAATCGTCTCTTCTTGGTCGTCCTGCCGTTGGATGAGGGCTTCGGCGTCCACGTTGCAGACGCCCTCTTTCGTCGGCGGGCTAAACTGTAAATTGTAGATCGCGCCGCACTTGGGGCACGAGCGTCGCGCGGATAGCCGGGTGACGATTTCCGCATCGGTGACGTCCACGTTGATCGCCAAGTCTACTTTCTCGCCGCGCGAGACCAGGAGTTGCTGGAACACTTGCGCCTGCGGCAGCGAGCGGGGGAATCCGTCGAGGATGTATCCGTTCGCGCAATCGCTTTGCACAACGCGGTCGGCTACGATCTGGCACGTTACCTCGTCCGGCACGAGTCCGCCGGCGTCCATATACTTCTTCGCTTCGAGACCCAACGGGGTGCCCTGGCGCAGATTGGCGCGGAAAATGTCGCCGGTCGAGATGTGGGGCAGACCGTAAGCCTCGGACATCCGTTTGGCCTGGGTGCCTTTTCCGGCGCCCGGTCCGCCGAGCATGACGATACGCGATCGCATGGGTTATCCTCTCCTGCCGCGTAGGCGGCGGCCTTTGGCCGAGAATCCGTCGTAGTGACGCATGATGAGGTGCTGCTCGATCTGGCGCACGGTATCGAGGGCCACACCGACGAGGATCAGCAGGCTGGTGCCGCCGAAGAAACCAACAATGGTCCAGTCGTACACTTGCAGCACCTTGTACACAATGTTCGGGGTCAGCGCAACGAGCGCCAAGAACAGCGAGCCGACTAGCGTGATCCGCACCATGACCGTGTTGAGGTATTCCGCAGTGGCCTTGCCCGGGCGGACGCCCATGATCACGCCGCCGTATTTTTTCATGTTGTCGGCGATCTCGATGGGATTGAACGTGATCGCCGTGTAGAAGTACGAGAAGAAGATGATCATGAGCGCGTAGATCGCGTTGTAGATAAAGCCGTTATAATCGAACCAGTTCGTGAGAAAATCGTCGATCATAGGATTCGAGATCGCGCCCTTGAGCATGCCCGGCAACATCAGAATCGAACTTGCGAAGATGATGGGGATCACGCCTGCCTGGTTGACGCGCAACGGCAGGTAGTTGCGCTGACCGCCGAACACCTTGCGGCCTTTGACTTGGCGCGGATACTGCACAGGAATGCGGCGCTGGCCGGTGGTCACCCAGATCGCGCCGGCAACGACCACGCCCAACAGCACGAACAGGATCAAGACTTGGAAGATGCTGAGCTGGCTTTGGCGCATCATCTGGAAGATACGAATCAGGGCGTTGGGCAGGCGTGAGACGATACTCACGAAGATGATGAGCGAGATGCCGTTGCCGAGACCGTGCTCGCTGACCTGTTCGCCAATCCACATGATGAAGGCGGTACCGGTCGTAAACGAGATAATGCACATCAGCAGGAAGCCGAAGCCGGGGTTCGCGACGATATCGGCGCCCTGGTTCTGCAAGAAAAGGCCAATGCCGACCGACTGGATGATGCAGAGTAAGATCGTACCGTAGCGGGTGTACTCGGTTATTTTCTTCTGGCCTTCTTGGCCTTGCTTGGAGAGTTTTTCGAGTGCGGGTATGACCGCCACCAAAAGCGATAGAATAATCGACGCGCTGATGTAGGGCATGATGCCCAGCGCGAAGACGGTCGCGTTGCGGAACGCGCCGCCGCTGAAGATGTCGTAGAATCCGAGCAGCCCGCCGCTGCCCATCATCTTGGCAAGCGCGCGGCCATCGACTCCGGGCGTTGGCACGTGCGCGCCCAGCCGGTAGATCGCCAGCATGATGAGCGTGAACGTGATGCGCTGCCGGAGTTCCGGAATCTTGAAAGCATTCCGAAAAGCTTCGATTGGCTTCGACACCGATTATCCTCCTACTTTACCAGCGAGGGTTATACACTCGACCGTACCGCCGACCGCCTCGATTTTCACTCGAGCGCCGGGCGATACCGCCTGGACTTTTACGATTAGTTTCTTCGTGAGGTCGCCGCGCCCCAACAGCTTGACGCCGCCGTGGGTTGGGTCGACAAGCTTTCTGGCAATGAGCGTTGCGGTCGTGACTTCCTCGCCATCGTCGAATTTGCATTCGAGCACGTCGACGTTGACTTCGGCCATAACGAACCGTTTCTCATGATGGAACCCGCGCTTGGGCACGCGGCGGTGCAGTGGCATCTGGCCGCCTTCGAACCCTTTGCGCGCCGAATAGCCGGAACGCGCCTTCTGCCCTTTATGCCCGCGTCCCGACGTCTTGCCCGTACCCGAACTCGGTCCGCGGCCTACGCGCTTGCGCGCCCGGCGTGCGCCCTCCGGGTTTTTCAGCGTGCTCAAATCCATGAATTCCGTTGTCCTTATTCGTTCGGACGCCTATCGTAGGCGCCGTCGTTACCCGATCGTGCGATTACAGAATCTCGGACACGTCGCGCCCGCGCATGGTGGCGTAGGTCTCGACGGTCTTCAATTGTTTCAATCCGTCGATCGTGGCCCACACGACGTTGGTCGCGTTGTTCGATCCGAGCGACTTGGTCAAGATGTTCTGGTATCCGGCCGCTTCGAGTACGGCGCGAACCGGACCACCCGCCACGACGCCCGTGCCCAGCGACGCCGGCTTTAACAGCACCGACGCAGCGTCGCACCGGCCCACGACTTCGTGGGGGACGGTCGTATTGACGATGGAAATCGCGATCATGGTCTTTTTCGCGCGCTCGATGCCTTTTCGAATGGCCTCGGGAACTTCCAGGGCCTTGCCCATGGCCGCACCCACGCGTCCTTTGCCGTCGCCAACCACGACCACCGCGCTAAAGCTGAAGCGGCGTCCGCCTTTGACGACCTTCGCCACGCGGTTGATCTTCACCACGTGCTCGATGAATTCGGGGGGCGCGTCATCCCGCTCGCGCCGCTCGCCTCGATGCTCTCGTCTTGATGTACGCTCCGTGCTCAAGCTTGCCTCTCCTAGAATTCGAGTCCTGCCTCGCGCGCCGCATCCGCCAAGGCTTTGACGCGTCCGTGAAACTGGCGACCACCCCGATCGAAACATACTTTCGTGATGGCCTTTTCCCGCGCCTTTTCCGCCAAAGCCTTACCGACGGCCTTGGCGCCTTCGATATTGCCGCCCGGAATCTTCAGCATCACCGACGACGACGCCGCAAGCGTGCGGCCCGTATCGTCGTCGACAACCTGGGCGTAGATGTGATTCAACGAACGGAACACGCTGACGCGGGGCCGTTCGGCCGTGCCCGACAGGCGCTTGCGGATCCGCCGCGCACGCCGTTCCAACAGCACTTGGTTGTAATTCGTCTTTGCCATACCGTCCTAGTCTCCTCAGCGCCCATGACGTACCATCGCCGCAGACACGCGCTTATTTCGAGCCGGCCTTACCTTCTTTGCGCCGCACGTATTCGTTTTCGTAACGGATGCCCTTGCCTTTGTACGGTTCGGGCTTGCGCCAGGCGCGGATGTCGGCAGCCATCTGGCCGACGAGTTCGCGGTCAATCCCGGCAACCTTAATCGTGGTCGGATCGGGCACCGCCAACGCGATGCCTTCCGGCGGTTCGATCAGCACCGGATGGCTGTAGCCAAGCGCCAAGTTCAGCGCTTTGCCCTGCAGCGACGCACGATAACCGACGCCTTCAATCTTGAGCGTCTTTTCAAAGCCCTGCGTCACGCCCGTAACCATGTTCTGGATCAAGGCGCGCGTCAGTCCGTGCAAGGCCCGATGGGCGCCTTTTTCCGACGGACGCGTCACCAGAATTTCCTTGTCCTGAATCGCGACAATCATGTCTGGGTGCAGATCCCGTTCCAGCACGCCCTTCGGTCCGTTCACCGTCAAGTGCATTCCCAGCAAGGTCGTCTTTACCCCATCGGGAATTGCCACCGGCAATTTTCCTATGCGAGACACAGTCCAAACCCTCTTCTTTCAAGCCTTACGGCCCGTCCCGCCGCGCGGGACCGTCCGCACGACTACCAAACTTCACACAACACTTCACCGCCAACTTTGGCCGCGCGGGCTTCTTTGCCCGTCATCACGCCTTTGGGCGTGCTCATGATGGAAACACCCATGCCGCTACGGACCGGGCGGAGTTCCTTGCTTTGCTTGTACACACGCAAGCTCGGCTTACTCACCCGGCGCAGTCCCTGAATTACGCAGGTGCGGTCGGGCATGTACTTCAACGTTACGCGTAGTTGACAGTGCGGAGCACCGCGCTCGTCCGTCAGCGCGTAGTCTCGAATGAAACCCTCGCGCTTCAACACCACGCAAATCTCCTCCTTCAGGCGGGAGGCCGGAATGTTCACGGACGGTAGCTTCGCCGTGATGGCGTTACGCACCCTCGTCAGCAAATCGGCAATCGGATCGCTCATCGACATCGTCGCAGTTCCTCTATCCTACCAGCTCGACTTCGTTACGCCAGGCAGCTTGCCTTCCAAGGCCAAAGTGCGGAAGCAAATGCGGCACAACTGGAATTTCCGCATGTAGCTACGCGGGCGCCCGCACACCCGGCAGCGGCGATACGCGCGCACTTTGAATTTCGGCGTCCTGTTGCACTTCTCAATCAGTGACTTCTTAGCCACGACATCCTCCAGTTCTTCCTGTTACCCAAGCCACCGGCTTAGCTTTGTTTCTCCGTTGTCCGGAACGGCATCCCAAATTTCCGCAGCAGTTCACGGTTTTCATCGGGGGAGCCTAACCCGCCAAACACGAAAGTCACGTTCATGCCGCGCACTTTCGCGATCGTATCGATGTTCAGTTCCGGAAAAATCGACTGCTCGCGCAGACCCAACGTATAATTCCCGGCCTTGTCGAAACTGTTTGGCGAAATCCCACGAAAGTCACGGACGCGCGGAATCACTACATTGAACAGCCGGTCCATGAACTCGTACATCCGATCGCCATGCAATGTCACCATGCACGCGATCTTCGCACCTTCACGCACCTTGAAGCTCGCTATCGACTTGCGCGCCTTGCGAACGATCGGTTTCTGGCCCGTAATCTGGCCCAACTCCGTCATGGCCGCTTCGAGCAGACGCGGTTCCGCCTGCGAATCGCCAACGCCCATGTTGATCACAATCTTTTCGAGCCGCGGCACTTCCATGACGTTGGCATGGTTAAACTCCGTCCGCATCTCGCCAAGGATGGTCTTCAGATATTGCTCTTTCAATCTAGCCGCCACAGCGCATTCACTCCTTGGGCCATTCTGCACGCCCGAATCAGTCGTTCAAGGTCTCGCCGTTAATCTTGTACACTCGCACCCGCGTACCATCTTCAAGTTCTTTCATGAGGATCTTCGACGGTGCGCCAACCGCCTCGCACCATGGCATCACATTGGACGTGTGAATCGGCGCCTCGCGCTCGACAATGCCGCCCTGCTGCTGCCGGTTGGTCGGGCGCGTATGACGCTTAACCATGTTCACGCCTTCGACCAGCAAACGCGAGTCTTTCGGGAACACGGCCAACACCCGGCCTCGCCGGCCTTTGTATTTGCCGGTGATAATCATTACCGTATCGTTCTTGCGAATATTCATTTCCGTATCCCTTGCATCACACCACTTCCGGCGCAAGCGAAATGATGCGCATGAAGCCTTTTTCGCGAAGTTCGCGCGGCACAGGCCCGAAAATGCGCGTTCCCCGAGGTTCGTTCTGAGGATTGATGATCACGGCCGCGTTCGAGTCGAACCGAATGACCGTTCCATCGGGGCGCTGCGTGTCCTTGCGGACGCGCACGACGACCGCTTTCACCACCTCGCCCTTCTTGATTGGAGCGTTGGGTGTAGCTTCTCTCACGCTCGCCGTGATAATGTCGCCGATGTGCGCATAGCGATGTTTGGAACCACCCATCACCTGTATGCACCGAATCCGCCGCGCGCCGGAGTTATCGGCGACTTCTAGATTCGAGTATATCTGGATCATAGCTCTTCTTCCTCAACCAGGCGCCTCAAACGGCGCGCTTTACGATTTCAACCAACGTCCACCGCTTCGTCTTGCTCAACGGACGCGTCTCGCGAATCCGCACCAAATCGCCAACCTTGCACTCGTCGTCTTTGTCATGCGCTTTGAACTTTGTGGTCCGCTTGATCGGTTTCTTGTACAACCGGTGTTCAACCGTCCGCGTCACCGCCACGGTGATGGTCTTTTGCATGGCACTGCTCGTCACCACGCCAACGCGTTCCTTATGAAGACCGCGGGTATCCGTTGCATGTCCTTCCATGATCACTGGCTCCCTTTCGACGCGGCCTGTTCGCGCTCATGCAGAATCGTCAGGATGCGTGCGATATCGCGCCGCGCATTGCGAGCCCCGCGGACATTGTCCACCACGCCCGTGGCATGCTGCATCTTGAACGCCATCAGCGCGGCGCGCCGCTCGCGCAAGCGGTGGTCCAACTCCTCGTGCGTCATTTCTCGAATGTCTCTTGCGTTCACGTCCGTTCTCCTGCCGCCGTTACACGCGCTTTACAAATCGCGTTTCGATCGGAATCTTGTGGCCAGCCAGCCGGATGGCTTCGCGGGCCAAATCCTCGGCGACACCTTCAATCTCGAACATCACACGACCGGGCTTGACCACGGCGACCCACAGTTCCGGGGCGCCCTTGCCTTTGCCCATGCGGGTTTCGGCGGGCTTCTTCGTGACCGGCTTATCCGGAAACACGCGAATCCACACCTTACCACCACGCTTCAGGTGACGCGTCAATGCGACACGGGCCGCCTCGATCTGGCGTGCCGTCACCCATCCAGCTTCCATCGCCTTCAATCCGAACTCGCCAAAATCAACCGAGGTGGCGCCTTTGCTAAACCCCGCCCGCCGGCCTCGTTGCTGCTTGCGGTATTTCACTCTCTTCGGCATCAACATCGCGCTAATTCTCCACGTATGGCCTGCGGCCCGTTATCTCGAACGACCCACCGGCGCGCGTTCCCGGCGGCGCTGCGTAAGCGCATCGGTCCCGGGTGTTCCAACATATTCGCCCGGCATCACTTCGCCGTGATAGATCCAGCACTTCACACCGATACAACCATAGGTCGTATGGCTGATCGCAAATCCATAGTCGATATCCGCGCGCAACGTGTGCAGAGGCACGCTGCCTTCATGCGCATTTTCCGTGCGCGCGATTTCCGCGCCGTTCAACCGGCCCGACACGCGAAGGCGAATGCCCTTCGCGCCCAAGCGCATCGTGCTCTGCATCGACTTCTTGATCGCCCGCCGGAACGAGATCCGCCGCTGCAACTGCTGCGCGATGCTCTCGGCCACGAGTTGCGCGCTCAATTCCGGACTCAGCACCTCATGGATGTTGATGAGCAGTTCGCGGCCAGTCAACATCTCGAGTTCGCTACGAAGCTTGTCCACTTCCGCACCGCGCTGGCCGATCACCAGACCCGGTCGCGCCGTATAGATATGGACCTTCGCCTTGCGGCCCGCGCGTTCGATATCCACCTTCGCGATTCCGGTCTGAAACAGGCGCTTCTTGATGTAGTCGCGGAGTTTCAGGTCTTCATGCAGCAGCTCGGCATAATCCCGCCCGGCATACCACACGGAACTCCACGTCCGAATCACGCCCAACCGGAACCCATTTGGATGAACTTTCTGACCCACAGGTGCTCTCCTCTAATTACTTGGCTGCATCCATGATGGACAACGTCACGTGGCTTGTCCGTTTGCGAATGCGACTCGCGCGTCCGCGCGGCTGTGGCTGAAACCGCCGCAACGTCGGCCCGCCATCCACGAAAACCGTACCAACCACCATGTCGTCCGTATTGATGCGCTCGCGCTTCTCGGCTGCGAGACTTTCCGCATTCGCCACCGCCGACGCCAGAAGATGATTCAACATCGGAGACGCCCGCTTCACCGCGAACTGGAGAATCGTGCGCGCTTCCGCCACTTTCTTGCCGCGAATCAACGCAGCCACCAGTCGCACCTTGCGCGGTGCGATACGAAGGTACTTCGCACGTGCCGTAAATACCGCCATGTCTGTAAACCTCCTTAGCGTGGGCCTGCGGCTTTTTTGGTCGGAGCCGAGGCCTTCGTACCCGAATGGCCGCGGAACGTCCGCGTCGGCGAAAACTCGCCCAACTTGTGGCCCACCATGTTTTCCGTAACGAACACCGGAATAAACTTCTGGCCGTTATGGACCGCGATCGTCAGGCCGACCATGTCAGGGATCACCATCGAACGCCGCGACCATGTACGGATGACCCGACGGTCGCCGCCGCGCATTTGCGCTTCCACCTTCTTAACCAGGTGATCGTCCACGAACGGGCCTTTGCTAATCGAACGTGCCACCGATGCAATCTCCTTCGTTACCGGCTGCCTACTTTATTTGCTACGCCGCCGGATGATATACGAGTTCGAGGGATTCTTCTTTTTCCGCGTCTTATGCCCCTTGGTCGAAATGCCCCACGGGGTTACTGGATGCCGCCCGCCGGATGTGCGGCCTTCGCCGCCGCCATGCGGATGGTCGACCGGATTCATCGCCACGCCACGAACCTTCGGGCGATTGCCGAGCCAGCGCGACCGCCCTGCTTTGCCGAGGCTGATATTCGAGTGGTCTTCGTTGCCGACTTGTCCAACGACTGCACGGCAATCGATCAGGACGCGCCGCATTTCACCGGACGGCAGCCGCAATGCCGCAAACCGGCCTTCCTTGGCCAGCAATTGGCAGCCATTTCCGGCCGCGCGGGCCATTTGGCCGCCCTTGCCGGGCAATAGTTCGACGTTGTGTATCACGGTGCCGAGCGGGATATTGCGCAACGGCATGCAATTGCCGATCTGGTATTCGGCCTGCGGACCGCTCATGATCGTCATTCCAACCAGCAACTTTGCCGGCGCTATGATATAGCGCTTTTCGCCGTCGGCATATACGACCAACGCGAGACGCGCCGACCGATTCGGATCATACTCGAGCGCCGTGATCTTGCCCGGAACGCCATCCTTCTCGCGGCGGAAGTCGACGATGCGGTATTGCTTCTTATGGCCGCCGCCACGCCGCCGCATCGTTACGTGGCCATGATTGTTCCGCCCTGCCTTCTCCGGGTTCGAGGTCAGCAACGCCTTCTCCGGATCCTTCTTGGTCAGCTCGGAGAAATCCGCCGTGCTCATGAAGCGCCGCGAAGGCGTCGTCGGTTTATGTTTCTTAATAGGCATCTCGTTACTCCTAGACCAGCTCGATCTCGTCGCCCTTACGCAGGGTCACGATCGCCTTCTTCCAATCGGGCCGGAATCCGGGGCGGCTCTTGCCACGACGTCCGCTCAACTTGCCCTGGTAATTCATGGTGTTGACCGCCACGACCTTCACGTTGAACATTTGCTCGATCGCATCGCGGATTTCGCGCTTGTTCGCGCGCGGATCCACGCGGAATGTGTAATGCTTCTTGGCCTCGCGCTGGATCGTGGATTCCTCCGTGATCAGCGGGCTCTTAACGATGTAATAAGGATTCGTGTTCATGCCAACCGCTCCTCAAGCTGCGCAAGCGCATCGCGCACGATGACCACCCGGTCCGCGTCCAGCACATCCACCGTGTTCAGGTCGACCGCCGTGCGGATAACCACGCGCGGGACATTGCGCGACGACAACATCACGTTCGCATCGATGTTCGCCGTGACAAACAACGTCTTGCGCCGATCCGGCGCGATCAAATCGAGCATCTCGACGAACGGCTTCGTCTTCGGCCCATCGAAACGCAACGCATCCAAGACGCAAAGCGCTTCGCCACGCACACGGTCGCTAAGGACGCAACACAACGCTTGGCGCTTCCAGCGCACCGGTACCGCCTGACGGTAGTCCCGCGGGTGCGGACCGAACACGGTACCGCCACCGCGCATCTGCGGTTCGCGCGTGCTGCCTTGGCGGGCGTTGCCCGTGCCCTTCTGGCGGAACGGCTTTTTGCCGCCGCCGCTTACATCGTGGCGGGTCTTCGTCGCAGCGTTGCCTTGACGGGCCGCATTGAGTTGCGCCACGGCCACGCCATGCACCAGCGAGTCTTTCATCTCGACGCCAAATACCGCGTCGTTTACTTCAACGGGCTCGAGTTCACGCCCGTCCATCATATAGGCTTTAACGGTCGCCATAACTACTTCGCTCCTTTCTTGGAGCTTGCCGCAGCGGCCACCGCTTTGATGCTCTTTTTCAGGATGATAAAACCACCCGGCGCACCCGGAACGCTGCCCCGCACCGCGATGAGATTTTTGGCCGGGTCCACGTTCACGACTTCGAGGTTCTGCGTCGTAACCCGCTCGCAGCCCATATGGCCCGGCATCGTCTTGCCCTTGATCACATGGCCGGGGCTGGCACTCTGACCGATCGAGCCAGGGCGCCGGTGAAAATTCGAGCCGTGCCCGCCCGGACCGCCTTTCCAACCATGCCGCTTCATACCGCCCGCAAAACCTTTACCTTTCGAGGTCCCGCTCACGTCCACATGATCGCCAACCTTGAAAATGTCCGCGCGCACTTCATCGCCCGGTTTCAAGGGGTCGTCTTGCTCCACGTGAAACTCGCGCAGGGTACGTTGCGGGTCCACACCCGCCTTAACGAAGTGCCCTTGGAGGGGCTTCGTCAACCGGTGCTTGTTCGCCTGGCCAAAGCCGAGCTGAACCGCCTCGTACCCTTCATGGTCCTTGGTCTTGCGTTGGACGACCGTACACGGACCCGCCTCGAGGAGCGTCACTTCAATCCAGCGACCATCCTCGGTGAAGATCCGGGTCATTCCGAGTTTCTTGCCCAATAATCCATTCAACATGCTTCGCAATCCTTCACCGCGCGCCGCAGCCCCGGTCACTTGGACCAGGCGTCCGGCGTCGCTACGCGCGAATCTCCGCGCGCTCTGGCGCTATTGCTTGATTTCCACATCCACACCCGCAGGCAGATCCAGCTTCATCAACGCATCCACGGTCTGCGCCGTCGGGTTGATGATATCCAGGAGCCGCTTGTGGGTACGAGTCTCAAACTGCTCGCGCGACTTCTTGTCGACATGCGGCGAGCGGTTCACAGTATATTTCGTCATGGCGGTCGGCAGCGGAATAGGCCCGTTGATCCCCGCCCCGGTACGCTGGGCCGCCGCCACAATTTCCTGCGTCGACCGATCCAGGAGCCGATGGTCGTACGCCCTCAGCTTGATGCGAATCTTATAACCGTCCGCCATGATGTTTCTTTCTCCAGAAACCTATTACCTTGTATACGGCGCTACTCGAGAATCTTCGACACAACGCCCGCGCCGACGGTCCGCCCGCCTTCGCGGATTGCGAACCGAAGCTCTTCATTCA